>JBASYW010000105.1:0-5795 GCA_049277715.1 Dethiobacteria bacterium
TAAAGGTGTGCTCGGTTCCCAGGCTGTCGGTAGCTTTAAAAGTTACTTCGGCATCTTCACCGGGACGTGCGGTTACTTCAAAGCTGAAACGCACCTTATCGTAACCCAGATCTTCTTCCTCCACGGCCTTGAAAGTAACGGGAACAACCGCTTCTTCGCCGGCCACTACCTTTTCAGGCTCATTAAATTCAAAGCCATAGGCAGATAAAACCTCTATAGCCTCCAAGCGGGCTTTCAGCTCATCTTTACTGTTGCCCTCGGGCAGGGCATTAACCAATTCCCATGCAGCATCCATATCGGCACGTAATTGGCTCTCCTCGGCCGCTACAACCGCCTCAAGAGCGGCTATGTATGCCTCGGCTGCTTCCAACTTGTCCGGGTCGGTAAAATCTTCATCGATCGCCCCCAGCTCCTGAGCGGCATTGACCAGATCACGTGCCGCTTTTATGGCGTCTATATCATCTTCGGTCAGATCGGCCGGATCAGGCAGAGCATCGATAGCCGCATTGGCTGCGTCAATGGCGGCGATAAGCCCTTCCAGGGCATCAAGGCGGGCATTCAGCTCCGCTCGGGGCGGAATGTCCGGCAGCAAGATTTCAATAGCCCGGCGAACAACATCCAGATCGGATGCCCTGCTTTCCTCAGCTAGCGTTACAATAGCTTCGGCATCCGCCAAGCGTATCTCCGCGGGGAAATCACCTTCGGCACTCAGGCCGGTAATTCTTCTTAAGAGATATATCGCATCAAAAACATCTATCTCGTTGTTGGCGCTTACATCGGCAGCAAACAACGCATATCCTTCAATTTCAGCCAAGTCAATCAGGTCGACAATATGCCTGAGGATCAGGATGGTATCCCCTACATCAATTTTGCCGTTTTCATTTACATCACCGTACATGAAGCCGACTTCGGCTTGACCATAGACAGGCACGGCAATAATACTGATCAGAAAACTGATTAACAAAATTGAGATAACTGTCTTGTTGTATTTGGGAACACAAGATATCATATTTGTACTGCCTCCCTTTTCGGTACATATTTTAAAGCATCGGTCTCTTCCAAATGCCAAAATCCCCCCGATCCCGGCGATTCTTCGATCCCAAACCCTTAAATCCCCAAAACTAAAATTTAATAAATGTGATATTTTCTTGAAGTCTCTACAGGTGACAGATTAGCTGAGGTTAATAATATTCAGTAGTTGCTTTTGTTGAAATGTAATTTAAATATCCGTTAATATCTGTTATTTATGTAGAACAAGCAAATGACGTTAAATACCACCTCCATATATATATTAAACCCCCTAACAAGTAACTCTAAATTCAACCACCTCCAGAAATAAACTCGCTTCTTGTGTTTGTTGTTGTTTTATATCTTTCTACATTTAATTGATTTTTCCTGCATTTTTTTTCACATTTTTTCAGTTACGACCAACCCGGATAAATGGAGGGCCTCTGTTTTAAGATCCTTCGGTCGCTGGCGCTCCCTCTGAATGACAACGGGGGTGTCATTACGAACGCCCCCCGCCCTGTCATTCCGTTTTTTTATCTTGTCATCCAGAGCGAAGCGAAGGATCTTGTGAGAAAACCAACATTTCGTTCAGGATAACAGCGGGTATATAAACATGAAGCCGCCGCTGGGCCGGGGTGATTGCGTTTCGGGTGATGATGGCGGCACGGAGTGGTTAAGATTCTTCGGTCGCTGGCGCTCCCTCTGAATGACAGAAAAAAAGCTCCCTCTGAATGACAGAAAAAAAGCCCCCACTGAATGAAAAAAAAATAAACCTGCCATTCAAAGTGCTTTTCTTAATAATGCCCTCCAAATGCCTTCAAATGCCTTCATTTGAGTTATTCTGCATCCCTTTTTATCATCTTGAGCGGAGCGAATGGTATCGTGCATAAAAAGGAGAGAGTCCCCCTTTTGGAAGCCCTTAAAAACCACCATCATACTTCTCGGTTATTCCTCCCCAACAATTCTTTCAATTGTCTCTTCAATCGGCAAGAAATGAGGATCAGGTAATAACCGCCATAACTTTAAAAATATGTCGAAAAAGCAAAAAATATCGTATATATTTCCTGTTTTATATTGAAATAAAAACAATCCATGTTATACTTAAATAGAATAGAACGATAGTATCAATAGACCGAATATTAAATATAATGTAAAATTAAGGTTAATTTTGACAAATTGTTTAAAGATTGGAGGGATTTGGATGGGTAAATATGGGCGAGGATATAATCTGTTGAAGACATTTGTAATCGTGACGCTCTGTTTTGTACTGGCCTTTGCACCCGTAGTCGGGGAGGTGGCCCCGGCCCTGGCCTCCGCCGTCAGAAAAACGGCGGACGCGGGCACAGCGGAGAGGACGCCGCTAAATTTATTGGGCGGCACGGCCTCCGTCTGGGGCACGATGCTCTCGGCGGCTTCCTCAGGGGAGGAGGCCGGTGCGGTTGATGAAATTGTATTTGATAACCTCCGGGACAACGCCTACATATTTCTGGATGAGCTGTTAACCGATGAACGACTCAAAACCGGTCTTTCCGAAGCCCTGATCCGGGTGGCGGGAAACGGCGGCGGCACCACCCTGGAGAATGTGGTTATCGATGTGCTGACCGATGAAGGTTTGCGTGATCATTTAGGTGGTGTGTTGGCTGCTTACCTTCGCCTGGAGGAGGGGAGCGCGGAGCGGGAATTTTTCCAACAGATCACGCTGGACCTCTTTGCGCTGCTGCAGGATGATTCGAGCGGCAGTTTCAAAGCCTTCCTGAAAGGCGCGCTGGGCGAATTTCTGGAGCAGCCGGATGTAAAGAACCTGATCAGTGACGTTATCGGCGTGGCCACGGGCCGCCTTGGCGGGATTATCGAGGAGTTGCAGGAGCAGAATGTTCTGGATGAGGTTCCGAACATGTTCAAGCTCTGGTGGGAAGATTTCCTGAACAGGACCACCGGCGAGGGGGCCGATGAGGCTATGGCGGCGGTGGTGCTCGGCATTATCGAGAATGCCAATATCCTCTCGGCTGATTTTTCCAAGGCGCTCGAGGAAGACGAGGATTTCAAGATCGCCATGAGCCATCTCTCCGGCGCCGTTACGTCAGGGTTACTGGAGCCGTTGATGGAGCTTCTGCAGGAGGAGCTGGGCGATTTTCTGATGGAGATCAATCCTCCCGGATGTGGTGACCCCAATTGCCCAGGTTTCGGGAAATGTCCCAATTGCCCGCCCCGGGATGCGGGGATGATGGGTCCGATGCGACTGTTCCTGGATGCGGTGATGGACTCTGAATGTGCTACCTGTGATGAAAACGATTTTCCCGGATACATAGGCACCACCTCGCTGACCCCCTGCTCCAACTGCCCCGATAACCTGGGGACGGTGCGGAAGAGGATCGGCTCGGACGTCAACGCCAACATCGGCCAGTATGCCGATGGGGCCATGGGGGAGATCATCCCCGCCGCTGTGGAAGGCGCAGAGATCGAGCCTTCCGATGCGCTGGTCAAGGCGGAGCTGGGTGCCTTTCTCATGCACTGGGCCAATAACCTCAAAGGTCTGATCGGCAACCCGGATACGGGCAAGTTTCTGATGGAGCCGCTGATGGGCTATTTCAGCACCGGTGAGGGCAAGGATGCCGTCGGTGACATTATCTCCACGCTTAACGAGAACCTCCTGCGAGTTTGGGAACTCTTTACCGATGAGGAATGTCCCTTGCGGCAGACGATTCTGGATAATTTAAGCTATCCCTTGTTGGGAGGGAAAGATTACGAAGGCGAGTCGATGATGGACAAGCTGAAGGCGGGTCTCGGTGAAATTGCCGGTGATATTCTCGATGAAATTAAAATGGATGACGATGTGAGCATCGCCGCGGCCGATTTCAGCCAGGAGCTGGATCTGATCATCAGACAGGTCTTCCCCGCCTATTTTATAGAGGAAGAGGAGGAGCCGGACATCGAGACGGAAGGCGAAATGATCGACGATCTGATCGACAGCCTTACCACCTTCAAGAGCCTGGCTGACCCCGAGGGCGAGGAGGTCCTGCTCTACCAGCTTGCCGGCGATATCTCCACTTACATGGGCATGATTTGCGATGACCCCGAGTGCGGTTGCGGCGGCCTGACCCATGCCCGGTGTACGGCGAACAAACTCGTGGCAAGCCTGCTGGATGGCGTCGTTGACGGGATCGGGGCGATCTGTGTGGATCCCGACTGCTCCGTAGAGGGGTGCTCGCCGACGACCCCCTGTGAGAGTTGCAAAAATTATTGCACCGTGGAAAACCCCTGTCCCGCCTGCCTGCGGGCACAGGAGAAGGCGGACGAAGCCGCATCAATCCGGGCGGGACTTCTGAGTGTTTCCCGTCTGGAACAGTTCTACGAGGCCCTTCTGGGCCGCGATGACGGCGAGTACGAGGTCACGGAAGAATCGGGCCTGCTCGATATCGTCCTGGCCGTCTTCAAGGAAATCCTCGGCGGGGACGAATTTGACGGCTTCATGACCGACCTTCGGGACACGGGCGGCTGGATGGACCAGATGCTGAACGAAAATGAAGCGGGCACGGGGCTGCTCGACTACGGCCGCCGCCTGCTTGGATCGGCCTTCAGCTTCCTGGACCGCATCTTTGCCCCCGTGATGAAGCTCATCTACCCCCGCCGCTATGTCTATGAATACGACGAGGCCGAGCAACTGCGCCTGGAAAACATGGTGACCGAGGAGCGCATGGCCGGCAGCCTGCGCTGGATCATCACCCCCGTGCAGGGGATGCTGACGGAGAGCAAGCTGGCCGAGTTTGCTGTTGATCCCGAAAATCCGGGAGGGTATCTCTCCTTCCCCGATTTTCTCATCGACCGCTTTTTCAAGCACGAGCATGACGGCAACACCGGTCTGGGTATCTTTGTTTCTCCCGACCGGCTCACGGCGGCGACCGATCTGGTCTCCGAACTGGTCGGCGACGAGGAACTCAAAAACCTTTCGGCGGAGCACTTTGCCCGCAGCGTCGCCGATCCTGCTCGCTGGGCCGATATGTTTGACGGCGTTACCGAGAAGTTCAACCCCCTGACCGGGGATATAGAGATTACCAACATGGTAAATGAATTGATCGAGGGTTTCCTTACCTGCCCCGAATGTGAGGGTGCAGGTTGTACAGAATGTGGCGACAGCGGTAAGCTCGATCAGCTTGTGCTCTCCATGAAAGACTGGGGTGGCACCGTTGCGGCGGGTTCGGACGGCCTTACCAGGATCGGTTCGATGCTTGAGGAGCTGGCCGCCGAATGTATCCCCTGCGACGGCACGGGGCTGATTGACGGTGAACCCTGTGAGCGCTGCGGCGGCACCGGGCGTCCCCAGACCGACTATGACTGCCCCTTCTGCAGCGGTGCGGGCTGCGCCGAATGCGGCGGGTCGGGGAAGACCAGGCCCAGCCTGGTGATTCCTGAAATCCCCGCCCTGCTTCTTGAAGGAGCGGTTTCGCGCCCGGCGGTGGGCACTTACCTGGCGGCCCCCATCGGCCCTGCCGTGGAGGCACTGGCCAAGGTGCTACGCGGAGCGCGGGCGCGGGAGATCATTCATGATCTGGCCTTTGAGGCACTGCACATCGCTATCGACGGTTTAGGCACGGTTGTGGCCGAGATCGTCGCTGATGAACGCGGTGAGAAACAGTATATCCAGGAGAAGATGGTGGAGATCCTGACCTTCGGGGATCTGCCCGGGCAGATCAACAGCCTGCTGACGGGTTTCCTCAAGGATCCCAAGTGGCTTGGCTACTGCGAGATGACCATCGGCACTCTGCCCACCTGCTCCAGCTATAACGCCA
>JBASYW010000106.1:0-2012 GCA_049277715.1 Dethiobacteria bacterium
CATCAAAGGAACCGTCCTGCTCCATGCGCTCAATCTGTTCGAGACGAGCTATTCTTGAAGAAATGGTCTTGAAGTTGGTCAGCATACCGCCGAGCCAGCGCTGATTTACATAAAACATACCACACCGTTCGGCTTCAACCCGGATCGATTCGTGGGCCTGTTTTTTGGTGCCGATAAAGAGGATTTTCCCTCCTTCGGCAACGATGTCACGTACAACTTTATAGGTCCGATCCAGCATCCTGATTGTTTTTTGCAGATCAATAATGTAGATGCCGTTCCGATCCGTGAAGATGTACTTCTTCATTTTGGGGTTCCACCTGCGGGTCTGGTGTCCAAAATGAACACCTGATTCGAGAAGCTGTTTCATGGTTACTACGGCCATTAATAATTAATCTCCCTTCAAATTGGTTTTACCTCCGCCCCTTCATCTTCCGGCCCTACCTTCTCCTTGTTGGGGAAAAAGCACCGAGGCCTGAATTGGCAGGCGTGTGTAATAAAAACAACATCGGTAGTATAGCACAGTTTATTTTAAATAGCAAGAATTTGTTACCATCGTTAGGACCATCTCCGACGGCCATTCCTGCATCCACAGAGAGTTTATGACCGGCATGAATCCACCCTCTTCCCCGCCGGTGATAATCTGTAATATGACAAAGAAAAAGCTCCGTTGTTCTTTCTTGAAAAGCACCCTGCTGTTTCGTAAGATAATCCCCAAAAAAAATAGAGTAATACGATAATTACTCTATTTTAAAATATTGGTTACAAATCTTTTTTTTCTTAACTTGAATAATTTATATATTCGACTTATCTTTTCCCAGAAGATGATCAAGCAAGAAAGGATTCAATACTTTGATATATGTGCCTTTCATGCCCAATGAACGCGATTCGATTACACCGGCACTCTCAAATTTCCGAAGCGCATTTACAATCACCGAACGCGTAATACCAAGCTGATCGGCAATCTTGCTCGCTACGAGAAGACCTTCTTCACCGCCGAGTTCCTCGAAGATGTGTTCCACCGCCTCCAACTCGGAGTAGGACAGAGTGGCAACCGCCAGCTGGACCACCGCTTTGTTGCGTGCCTCTTCCTCGATTTTTTCTGCTTTGGAACGGAGAATCTGCATCCCCACCACGGTTGCTCCCGTTTCAGCCAGAATCAGATCCTCGGCATCAAACATCTCGCTGAAGCGCGCAAGTATCAACGTTCCCAAACGCCTTCCGCCCCCGATAATCGGTATAATCGTGGTAATCTTGTCTTCAAAGTGGCAACTTTCCGCTTCCGCAAAAACACAGTCACCTGATTTCTGCCTTAGATTGACCCTTGATTCCTCGCTCTTTAACAGAAAATCATTGTATGCTTCGGGGAACAACTTGTTCTTGATTACCTGATCCATCATGATATCACATTCAAACTCTCCTACCTGTGAATATCCCAGGATCATTCCCTGGCGGTCTGCAATGTAAACATTTGAATTTATTACATTTTTTAATGCATCGGCCACCTCGGTAAAATCAACATGCTGACCAGCTGTTTTTTGCAAAATCTTGTTGATGCCTCTGGTCTTTTCAAGTAATGGAGAAGTAAACATATTTGGATCCCTTCTTTCTTCTTCGTTTTGATTTATAGTATATATTTACTTAAATCTCTATTTTTTACAATATTTTTTAATTTATTCATTACGTACTCCCGATCAATCAAAATTTCTGCCCCTTTACGTTCGGGGGCTTCAAATGAGATCTCATCCAGGAGCTTCTCCATAATGGTGTACAGGCGCCTAGCTCCGATATCTTCGGTGTCATTGTTGATCTGGCTGGCAATCTGTGATATCTCTTCGATAGCCTCGCCTGATATTTTCAATGTAATACCTTCAGTCTCCAATAGAGCAGTATATTGTTTGATAAGCGCATTTTGTGGTTCGGTAAGAATACGTACGAAATCTTCGGAGGTCAGGCTGTTGAGTTCAACCCTGATCGGAAACCTTCCTTGCAATTCAGGAATAAGATCCGAGGGC
>JBASYW010000107.1:0-5684 GCA_049277715.1 Dethiobacteria bacterium
GTGCTATGGTACTGATAACCAAGGACCGCGGAGCCAACAGATCTCTAATTTTAAAGGATAAGCAAGAAGATGAATTTATGGTTTACTGAGGAGCAGACCCCCAATATCAATCTAAGTTGTCGGGTTAAAGATGTTTTATGGGATAAACAGTCGGCATTTCAGAAGATTACGGTGATCAACACAATCTCTTTCGGACGGATGCTCATCCTGGACGGATATATCCAGACAAGTGAAAAAGACGGATACATTTACCACGAGATGATCGTCCACGTGCCCATGGTTACCCACCCTTCACCACGGAAAGTTTTAATTATCGGCGGCGGTGATGGCGGTGCCGTCCGGGAGGCGGCCAGGCATCCGTATGTTGAGCAGGTTACGCTCGTGGAGATAGATCCCGAGGTCGTGGAGGCAAGCAGAAGATATCTGCCGGAGACAAGCAGCGCTTTGACCGATCGGCGGGTGGAGATCTGTTACGAGGACGGCGTCAAGTTTCTCCGGAACCCGGAAGGCCGCTATGATATTATCATCATTGATTCCAATGAGCCGGAGGGTCCGTCGGCGGGGCTCTTCAGCAAAGAATTTTACCGCCGGGCTTATGATGCATTGTCAGAAGAGGGCATCCTTGTGGCTCAGACGGAGTCGCCCTTTTTTAACGATGAGTTGATCATGCGTTCTTTTACTTATTTCCATGAGCTGTTTCCGATTACGGAATTATATCTGGCTCCGATCCCTTCATACCCGAGCGGACTATGGAGTTTTACGCTTGGATCAAAGAAGCATCACCCCGGTGATCCCTTGGCCAGAGAACGGGCGGCGCATATTGGCGGTTGCCGATATTATTCACCGGAAATCCATGAAAGCGCGTTTGTTTTACCGCCCTTTGTTAAAGGGTTATTGCCACGCTTGCAGAAATAATATAGATAACAGCGGTCGTCAACAACTCGAGGAGCAGAGCATGATATGTAGTCAGTGGTTTCGACGGAAAATATCGTTCCTGGAAAAGAACGTTAGCTGGGCAGATGCCAGGACGGTTGTTTTCGGGGTCCCCGTGGACACCGCTTCAAGCTACCGCCCCGGAGCGCGGTTTGCCCCGGAAGAGATACGCAAGGTCTTTGAATGTCTTGAAGATTACAGCCTCGGGCTGGATGCAGATCTCTTATCGGCCCGGGTCCATGACCTGGGGGACTTGATTTTGCCCGGGGGCGATCCACGGGAATCATTGATCCGTACCGAGAAGGTTGTGTCGGAGATTGTAAAACAGGGGAAAAGACCTCTGCTCATCGGTGGAGACCATTCTATAACCTATGCCCCGGTATGCGCATTGCTTTCCAACGGATATCAGGATCTTGCCGTTCTGCATTTTGATGCCCATTTTGATCTGCGTCCCCGGTATCTGGGAGAGGAGATCTCTCATGCCTCGGTTATTTACCGGATTATGGAGCGGGGAGTCAAGCATATTTACCAGTTCGGCATCCGCTCTGCAGATGCCGCCGAGGTGGCTATGGCCGACCAGAACACCAGATATTTTTCACGGGGAATACTTTCGGCTTTAAGAAGAACAATTCCGGAACTTGGAGACAGGCCCGTGTATGTAACCGTCGATATTGATGTTGTCGATCCCGCCTATGCTCCCGGAACGGGAACGCCTGAACCGGGAGGGATTACATCCGCATGTCTGTTGCGGGCCCTGGCGCTGATCCGCAATCTTAATCTGGTCGGATTTGATCTTGTAGAAGTAAACCCCTCATATGATCATGCGCAGATTACGGCAGTCCTGGGGGCTAAAATATTAAGAGAAGCAATCTTGATTCTGGAAGGGGGAGGGGAATTATGCTGATCGAGAGATATATTAATTCTTGCTCCTTACAAATTTGTTCAAGGAGGAAGAAATGCGCAAGTATATATTCGTTACCGGAGGGGTAGTATCTTCGCTGGGCAAGGGCATAACCGCTGCCTCGCTGGGGTGTATTTTGAAGAGCCGGGGGCTCTCCGTGACCATTCAGAAACTGGATCCATATATCAACTATGACCCCAGCGCGATGAGCCCGTTTCAGCATGGTGAAGTTTTTGTTACCGATGACGGGGCGGAGACGGATCTCGACCTTGGCCATTACGAAAGGTTTATTGATGAAGACCTATCCAGTATGAACAACTATACCGCGGGCAAAATATACTGGTCGGTAATACAGAAAGAGAGGGAGGGTGCTTATTGCGGCGGCACGGTGCAGGTGATCCCCCATATTACCAATGAGATCAAAAAGAGGATTATCGAAGTAGGCAACAAGAAAGATGTCGAGGTGGTGATCTGCGAAATAGGGGGGACGGTGGGCGATATAGAGAGCCTTCCTTTCCTAGAAGCCATCAGACAGATGAAGACAGATGTCGGCCGGAAAAATGTGTTTTATATCCACGTGACGATGCTCCCCTTTTTACCGGCCACCGAAGAATTAAAAACCAAGCCCACCCAGCACAGCGTCAAGGAATTGCGGAGTATCGGTATCCAGCCGGATGTAATTGTATGCCGCAGCAGTTACGAGCTGACCCGGGATATCAAGGAGAAGATCGCCCTCTTCTGTGATACGGAGCCGGAAGAGGTGATTTTAAATCGCAATGTGGACTCCATCTATGAAGTCCCCATTTTGTTGGAGCAGGAAGGTCTGGATGAGATCGTGATAAGGAAATTGCAGCTGGAAGCCGGCCCCAAAAAGCTGGATGCCTGGAAAAACACCACCGGGTGCGCAGATGGCCTCCACGATGAAGTTTCCATTGCCCTTGTCGGCAGCTATATATCTTTGAAGGATGCATATCGGAGTGCGGCAGAGGCTCTCTGCCATGGGGGGCTTTATCATCATTGCAAGGTTAATCTGGAGTGGATTAACGATGAGGTCCTGACTGAAAAACCGGATGCCGCCGGGGAGATCTTGCGTGGAACAAACGGGATCCTCATGCCGGGCGGGTACCGGGAGGCACAAAATGGAATTGAGGGAAAGATTTGCGCTATCCGGTGGGCACGTGAAAACGGGATACCCTTCCTGGGGATAAGCGTGGGCATGTACAGCGCTCTGGCAGAATGGGCTATAAATATATTGGGGATGCCCGTTTCCATTATAGACTGCAGCAAGGAGAGCGATGCGCTTATCGTCAGGTTGCCCGAGGCTGACCCCGGCAGGAGAGTGGCACGCCTGGGTGCTTTGCCGTGCCGCCTGAGGGAGGGCAGCCTGGCCGCCAGGATCTATGAGCAGGCAGATATCAGGGAACGGCACCGTCATAATTATATCTTCAATAACCAATACCGCGACAAATTTATACGTTCAGGGCTGGTCTTTAGCGGAGTTTCACCTGATGCCGGGCAGGAAGCATATATTATCGAGATGCCGGAACATTCCTGGTTTGTGGCGACACAGTTTCATCCGGAATATAAATCACGCCCCTTGAAGCCTCATCCTCTGTTTAGAGAATTTATCGGGGCTGCTCTGGGGCATAAAAACAAGTAAAGTTAAAAAAATAAGCATAAAAGAAGGAAATATATCTTTTATGTTGAAGTGCAACCTTATGAACATATTATTGATCCCCTTTGGTTCTATAAAAAAAATTATCCCAAGCGACTAAATCAGTTGACCAAGAGAGCAGCCCTTTCAGGGCCGAAAACAAATTGTTTTATCAATAATCAACTTTATGTCGGGTATATAATTAATATTCGATCGCCCCTTGAAAGGCATAAAAATGGAAGGATTGGTTCATAATTTCTTCTGGGAGGATAGCCCGATTACCAGTTAAAACAAAATAATCCAGGGTTCTTCGCACCTTACTCCTCTATTTATATATTACCTGTATGGTACGCCTGATTCCTTTTAAACTAAACGGAGAAAGAGAATGCTTCTTGTATGGATTAAATTTATTATTAATGCACTGATCATCGTTGTTGCCGGAATCCGCTTGACAAATAGCACAGAGGTAATTTCCAAGCGTGTAGGGTTAGGGATCATCTGGGGAGGGTTTTTTCTGTTGCCGCTGGTCACATCTCTTCCCGAACTGGTGACCAGCCTGAGGGCGGCAATCATAGATACCCCCGATCTTGCGATCGGCAACCTTCTGGGAAGCAATCTCTTTAACCTTTCGATTATCGCCCTCATCGATCTGTTTCAAGGGCGGGGAACGATCCTGGCCAAGGTCAAAAAAAATCATATCCTGACGGCCTCATACGGGTTGTTGATGATTGGTTTTACGGGTCTGGCGATTATTTCTCCTTTTAAACTTCAAGTTTTTAACGTGGGGTTGGACACGTTTATTCTGTTGTTTCTGTATATTATCGGAAGTTTTTTAATAAGTTCTTATGAAAGGAAAGACCAGCAGAAACAAATTGATAATCACCAGCTCATGGAGCCTTCCTCTAAAGAGCCGCTGGTTACTGCGATCATAAGTTTTATGCTGGCGGGCATTCTGATCATATTCGCCGGCATCAACCTGACGGATACTGCCGAAATAATAGCCAGGGAGACGAGGCTGGGGCAGACATTCGTGGGGACTCTGTTTTTGGCGGTGAGCACCTCTCTGCCCGAGGTGGTTACGACGATAACAGCGGTACGCCGGGGTTTGCCTAACATGGCCATAGCCAATATTTTCGGTGCCAATTTTTTTAATCTTGTAATCTTGTTCTTTACAGATATCTTGTATACGGGGGGGCCGATACTTTCCGTCGTATCCGAGAGCCATCTCATCACGATCTTCTTTGTGGTGATGATAACGTCAGTGGCCATCTTTAGCCTGGTCTTCCGCACATCAAAAAGGATTGCCGGCCTGGGTTATGATTCTGTTTTAATATTGGCCGGTTATATGGTTTCTTTATTGTTCTTATATTTTATCAACACATCTTCTTGAAGGGAGGCCCTTGGCAACAGAATGTATAAGAGGGGACCAGCGAGCGCTAATTTGTCTGTCCAATAATAAAAAAACAATAACGGGAGGTGACAGGATTGGAATTGGAAAAGATAGAACGAATGACATTGGCCGAAATGAAAGAATACGCCAAAAAAGAGGGATTAAAAGGGGTTTCTTTATTAAGGAAAAAAGAACTGCTGGAAGTAATAAAAGCTCATATTGAAGAGCAAGAACCCCGGGAGGCGGCAAGACCGCATAAGCCGCATCGCCGGGATGCAGCTTTCAAAAAACAGATGTCAAAGGATCAAGAGTCGGCTGAAGGCATGCTGGAGATCATGAACGATGGATTCGGCTTTTTAAGGCGCCAGAAACATACTGTCTCCGATGATGATATTTATATTTCAGCTTCTCAGATCCGCCGGTTCAATTTGAGAACGGGAGATATGGTATCGGGCCAGATACGGCCGCCCAAGGATAATGAAAGATACCATGCCTTGCTCTTTGTGGAGGCCATCAACGGGGGAGATCCTGAATCGGCGGCGCGGAGGCCCTTATTCGGGACATTAACCCCTATTCACCCCAAGAACCAGTTAAAACTGGAGACCTCTCCGACCAAATATTCCACACGGATTATGGATCTGCTGATCCCTATCGGTAAAGGCCAGAGGGGGCTCATCGTATCTCCGCCCAAAGCAGGAAAAACAATGCTGTTGAAGGAGATCGCCAACAGCATATCGACAAATTATCCCGAGGTGGAACTGATTATCCTGCTTATCGACGAACGCCCCGAGGAAGTTACCGATATG
>JBASYW010000108.1:0-1793 GCA_049277715.1 Dethiobacteria bacterium
GATGCGTCCATGCAGGTGACGGAAAGGATCACGGTGGACTTTTCCGGGCAGTGGAACGGATTTTATGTAAAGATCCCCCAGGGTGATACCCCTATAACCGAAGTACAGGTGAGTGAAAACGGGCAGCCCTATGAATTCAATCCCGGCACTGAATACGGCCCGCCCGGTACTTTTCTGATCAAATACGAAGGTGATGACATTCTCATTGACTGGAGCATAAATGCTTCTAATCAAGTGCGCACCTTTGACGTATCTTACCGGGTGATCAATGCGGTTACAATCTATGAGGATACGGCAGAACTCTATCGCAAATTCATCGGGGAAGCCAACGGCAATCGGATTTCCTATGTACAGGTGAACCTGACCCTGCCTCCGGGTGCAGAACAATTCCAGCAGGGAGAATACATCCGCATCTGGGGACACGGGCCCTTAAACGGAGAAATCCAATTTGCCGGCCCTAATGCAGTCGTTATGAAAGTCAGCGATCTGCCCTCCTATACCTTCATGGAAGGACGGGTTCTCATGCCTGTCAGTCTGTTTGCCGGGGCGCCGGCGGAAGCCTATGTGGATCAACCGGCTCTGGTCAGGATTTTATCTGAGGAAAAGGGCTGGGCTGACCAGGCCAATAAAGAACGGATGATGGCCCGAGCGGAAATGGGTGTTGGCGCTGGCATCGTATTAGCGGCTTTAGTCAGTGTATTTATGTTATGGCGCCGATACGGGCGCAAACATCGCAGTGTTTTTGACGGTGATTACTACCGGGATCTGCCTGCTGGTTACAGCCCGGCGGAACTAAGTGTGCTGTGGAATTTCAAGGCCATGAACGCCAATGATATTACTGCTACCATCATGGATCTGGCCCGCCGGCAATTCCTATTTTTAGAGGAAGACACAGTACAAGTCCGCAGATTATTAGGAAGTAAAGAAGTCACTACCTTCCGACTCACTTTCATGCCGGCCCCCGAACCGGCAGCTCTGCGCAAACCGGAAGAAGCCGTTTTAAGACCCCATGAAGAAGAACTCATCGATTATTTGAAAAACGATATTGGTGACGGCAAGGATTATATATATCTGACCGACATCGAAGAATACGCCAAAAAACATGGCCAAGAATTCCACGCCTGGTGGAGTGGATGGACTTCCGACATAATAGCCAAATGCGAAGCGTACAATTTCTTTGACAGCAACGGCAATCTGACGGTTTTTACTGTATTGGGCGGGGTGGCACTCTTTGTCTTGGGTTTTGTCCTGGCTGCTAGGATCGGAGTTATCGGCTGGGCTATGATCATTGCCGGGATCATCATTTTCGCTGTGCCGCTTAGGTTCAAACGACGCTCCGTCACCGGTCAGGAAGACTATGTCCGCTGGGCAGCCTTCAAGAGATTTCTGGAGCATTTTTCGGAGATGCAGCGCCATGAGATACCCAGTCTCATCATCTGGGAGTATTATCTGGTTTATGCAGTAACTCTGGGGGTAGCCAAAGAAGTCATCAAGCAGTTGGAAGTGGTTTTCCCCAATATGCAGGAGGGCGATTATCGCTTCGGTCAAGGATGGATGATGTATGGAACCTATCATACGGGCATGAATGCCCTGACCAATTCCTTCGATGGGATCGGCGAATCTTTCGAAAGAGCATTAAACTCTGCTGAAAAGGCAGTCAGCAAAGCTTCATCCGGTTCCGGCGGCGGGGGAGGATTCTCCGGCGGCGGAGGTGGCGGCGGCGGAGGCGGCAGCTACGGCGGCCGGTAGAATCGGGAAGTGTGAGGTTTGAGGTTTGAGGTGATAGGAGGGAA
>JBASYW010000109.1:0-10404 GCA_049277715.1 Dethiobacteria bacterium
GCTCTGGCCCAGGCGAGAGTAAACGGCACGGAAAAACTGTCCGTAACAGATGCCATCCTGATTCTGAAACATGTGGTCAAATCGATCACAAAATTCCCCGTGGAAGGGTAAATAAACGCTCATTAAAGGGGCAGGAAAATTTCCTGCCCCTTATTTTTTTTGCTCTAAATCAAATGCCCGGGGAAACCCCGGGCATGGTGGAGCCGGCAAGAGGACTTGAACCCCCAACATGCTGATTACGATTCAGCTGCTCTGCCAATTGAGCTATGCCGGCCGGATCCTGATTACCATAAAGATTATAACTTACAAATTATTTTTAAGCAAGAAGTAACCCGGTACTGTCCTGCCCCATGGAAGCGGTGCCAGTCCAATTTGAGGCAACCCCACAGTTACAAAATATCTTGATTATAATCATTGTTTAATAAAATAATTTCTATAATAAGGCAAAATTAGTTCTACATGTACATTTAATGTCCATCACCTTCTGATAGCATATCTTCAGCACACCGGTTAAAACCAGATTTTTAAGAAAATAATTTGAGAAAGGCGGTTTTAAAAATTGGCCAAGTTGTTTATAAAAGAGATCTCCGCGAATGAGTTATATGAAAAAGTAAAAAAAGACTTTAAACATCCGGACTTGGAATCAGTCGGTAAAGATGAATCCAATAATGTGATTATAATAACCAAGTGGATGAAATATGTTTTACAATTAAAGGGCAACAAACTGGTCATAAAACCCCGTTGGGCTCCCAGTAAATTCCCTTTAATAATTGTTTTAATTCTTACCGGGTTTTTCTTGCTTGTGCCGTTCCTCGTGGTGTTCTATATCAGTGTGTTTATTACTATGAAAGAACAGAAAGAAGTACAAAATAGCCTTCAGGCCCTTCTCGGGTGACGGAAACTGTTCAAACTGGTGTGCTTTTTTTCTCTTAAAACATTTTATCCGGAAAGGAGAATATATAAATGCCGGATGTTACTTTAACCTTGGCTCTGCAGACTGAAAACCCTATTGACAATGAAACGATTAACAAAGCATTTTCTGATGCCATGGCCGGAAATTTTGACAAGTTTAAATTCGATAATGCCAATTCTCAGCAATTCGGATGTCGTGTAAAAACAAAGATGTTCAATCCCATTGTATCGCTGAAAGGAACAATCACCAATCACATAACCGGAAATAAAGCAAAATTAATGGTTAATGCTTCCGTCACCGTCAATGCCTGGTTTTGGTTTACAATTTTAATGTCATTTCTTTTCTGGCCGCTTTTTATAGTTGACTACATTATGTATGCAAATCAGAAAAAATCCTCACTTGAATCGTTGCAGCACGCGTTGAACCAGGTTGAGTTTAACTTGGGTGATATAAGTAAAAGTAATAGCAAAAATGATCATGATCCCATCAGACAGCCGGAACTGTCCTTTTTGCCGCAATTGAATTTTGATGCAAAAGCCTCGGCCTCATTCGCAGCCCCCTCTAAATGACTGGATAATAAATGAGGGGTTGTCCATTTTTCTTTATCATCTCTTTTCACATGCGCAATGTACTTATTCTCCGATTTATCTTTCATCAACAACATCCACCGCTTTATGCATGAATTGACACATCCTACCTACCTTATATATTTTTATAATCTTGCAAAGCCGCGCCAACATGCAAGACATTATTCAAACTTTTCTTTTATGTTTTATTTTAGCACATCAAGAATAGTTTGGTAATTATTGTTAAGAACTTTGTTGACACCATGTTGACATGAATAATTTTTTCCAGGTAAATTTTGCTATTTAAAATATTTTTTAAAAATAAGTTACTGATAATTGGAAAGATATAAAAGGAAGTATTAATTGCTATGGCCTGCTGAGAGTATGGCGTGCCTAAATTCCAGCCCCGTAAAACAAGGAAACAGGTATCCGCCCCACGAGATGAATCGTTAGCTTTTTTTATGTCTAGATAGCCGTGGCGCCGCCGTCCACGGTGATGGTCTGCCCGGTGATAAAGTCTGATGCCGGGGAAGATAGGAAAAGGACCACCTTGACGATGTCCGCCGGTTCGGCAATCCTGGAAAGGGGTATCGTCTTTTCGATCTCGGCCAGCAAGGCCGGATCGGACCAAAACGGCCTGCTGAAATCGGTTTTAACCATGCAGGGTGCCACGGCATTAACCCGGATGCCATCACCGGCAAGCTCGGCCGCCAATACTTTGGTGAGCATTTCTATCGCAGCCTTGGCGATCCCGTAGACCCCCATCCCCGCGGCAGCTCTTGTCCCGGCTATGGACGAGATGCTGATAATCTTTCCCTCTTTCTGTTTCTTCATGATCTTGGCGGCGCGCACCGAACATAGATAGGTGCCGTTAAGGTTGGAATCGATGATTTTGTTCCAGAGGGAGTAATCAATATCGGTTACGGAGCCGGTCATGATGTTCATGCCCACGTTGTTGATAAGAACGTCCAGTCGTCCGAAACGCTCCACCACTTTGTCAAAGAGGTTATCAACCTCTTCTTCCCTGGCGATGTGCGCGGTAACCAAAAGAAGGTTATCGCCGCCCCCCAACTCGGTTCCGGCATAATCCAGCCCCTCCTGTTTGCGTGCACATATGACCACTTTGGCCTTTTGTGCCAGCAGGTTACGGGCAATCTCCAGCCCCAGGCCCCGACTGCCGCCGGTCACCAGGACAACCTTCTCTTCAAGATTAAAATTGATCATTTTTTAATCCTCCTCCGATTATTTAAATTAAATATTATGCCTGATCCGAGGTGCATATATAAAAAGGGCCGGTAAAAAATCCCGCCCCCCGTTTATCTTGGATCCAGTTCATGCCGCATCTAATTATTACCAACAATCAATGAAATTTTAACAGAGTTTTATTTTACCCCAGGCGGCCAGCTTATCTTCGCAGATTACAAGCGCACCTTCAATACCTCCTATTCCGCTGACGATCCGGATGGCATCTTCCAGGTTTTCTTTTTCTTTGACCGCATTGCCGAGAGCCGTAGCCGCCGCATCGGCTAAAGCGGTGGAGGATGACAGTACTACGGCGGCATCCGCCTTCCCCATGCTGAAAGCATGGCCTACCGTTCCCGATGAAGTGCATACTCCTATAGGGGTATCCCCGGGAGAGATCTCGATGGCCACTTTACCACTCAACGGAGAATTCCCCGCATAGATACCCACCTTGCAGGGCCGATCCGTCTTGAGAAAAATATCACCGCCGTTTTCCACAATTACGTTCCCGGCCTTTTGGAGCAGGAATCTCCCCACCTCCTCGGCGAAAGCTCCCGCCACTGCCGCCATCGGTCCGACGTTGGCCATATTTCCTGCCAGAACCATCCGGTGTACCAGGGCGGGAATTTCCTTGTCCTCTTCGATGAGATAAGGTTGGAGAGTCTCCCTGAATTCGGGATGCTTATGGATATAATGCTCCAGCTCCCGCCTGCTCTGCCAGAGATGCTCTGTAGTAAGCCTGACCAGCCGGTCATGATCTTGGTCATGGCCGGCATCTACGGCTATCCACAGGTCGGTCTCCTTGATTTTTACCGCAAAAGTTTTCATCCGGCTTTGCCGGATCATATCGCGGTAATCTCTTACAGAACTCATCCCGCGTTCTCCATAAGGGTCTCCATCGCTCTGGCAGGGCACGTTTTCAGACAATGCTCACATGCGATACATTTTGTCTCGTCAAATTCGATCGTCATCTCCGGCCTCTGGATATAAAGTGCCCCCGCAGGACAAATTACCGAACAGGCTCCGCAATGGGTGCATCTGTCTTCCCGCCATATAATCTGTTGTTTTAGGGTGTCGATCTTCACACCCTTGGTTTTTAGCCATTCCATACCTTTTTTATAATTATCTTCATCACCGCTAAGTTCTATGACCAGGCGACCTTCTTTACGCGGGTTTATATCGGCCCGCAGAATATTTACCATGAGATCGTAGTCCCGGATCAGGTAATAGATAAACGGCTGCTCTACCGTCGTAGCCGGAAAATGAAGAACCACCTTCTGCTTGATCACCCTAAACCCCTCCCCTCATAATAAAAAACTTGCCCACCACGCATCATACCCGGAAAAACAAGACCAATGCGCCTGATAACACATTGAACTTCATAACATGTGTCATTCCATCATCAAAAAAGTTGACCACCGCAGTAAAGCCCGGCCCCTTGGGCCGCATCCGATCAATCCCTGGGCTTTAACGTAATTTCCGCATCATGCCCCGGGAGCATCGCTGACGCCTCGGTCAGCATAAATTCCCCCTCCGCAATCCATTTTTTCAGCGTCTCCGCAATCTCCCTGGCACCGGCATAGCTTGAAAGGGGTGCCGTCACCACTTCTTTGCCGTCTATATTGATAATGCCCGATTTTAAATCGGCATAACTGCATAAACCCAGATTGCCACTCTCCCGCTGCGGATAAACCCGGCTGTAATCTACAACAGGCGCAAATATTTCTTCATCCTTGACCGCGGCATATTTCAATATCTCCTCGTTCAAAATAGGGATCGGTATCCCGATGCCCACCTGCAAAGTTGCCCCATAGCCAACAAAGCTAAGGCCCCTCAACCAACGGCTGTTCATCTGTTTAAGATCTCCGATCAGCGATAACGTGGCCGCGGAGGTCCGGGGCGTACCGTTGTCTTCGCGAGGCACGCAGGGATTGTGCTGGGTTCCGTTCCAGGCCACATAACCTATCCCTCCGCCCAAAAATATTCTGGTACCGATACCGATGGTCTTTAAATACGGATCATTTAAAAGGGGACTTAACTGGCCTGCAGAGCTGTAGTTGGCATTGGCCATGTGGGGCTTAAGGATCCCCATATACGTATATATGGTGTGCTCGGAAAGGTTTACCCCCACATTATAGTTCTGATAAGCGTTGCGCGGATTAAATAGGAAGGCCTCGTTAATATCCGCCAGGCGGAATTTGGTCTCTGCTTTTTTTAAAGGATAGCAGTCTGTTCCATAAGCACGGGCTTCGAAAATAACCTCTTTACCCGCAACGAGATCTTCGATGACGTGGCCCCCACCATAATTAAATTCGCCCGGATGTTTCTGATTGGCAGGATCATTCACGGGCAAAGATGATGCCCCGATATACAGATCGACAGCGGCTACCCCCGCATAAGCAGGGACCTTGTTGATGTAAGCCTCGGATATCTTGATTCTCGGTTTGGTATGGCCCACATTCAAGAAAGCGCCGGAGGAACACATGGGGCCAAAGGTACCCGTTGTAACCACATCTACTTTGGCGGCCGTCTTTTCCAGGCCGTCTTTCTCTACCAAAGAGATGATCTCTTCCGCAGTAACGACAACCGCTTTACCTCTCTTTATCTTCTCATTGATCTCGGCAATAGTCTTCTCTTTACCCACTCGAGTTCCCCCTTCTATAAATTACATATAAATAAGCGCACTGTACAGGCATCCAATAAGTTTATTAAAACACAGCCGCCGGTCTCTGGCAACCATCATATAACCGAGAGCCAGATAAGCACGATGACACCGCATGTTTTAGGATTTCTTGTAGATAGCCGGATACTTCCGTTCCAGCCCAAACGAACGAGGATCATTTATATATTCGGCGCAACCGATAACAATATAGCCTCCTTCAACCAATAAATCCGAAAAATAATGAATGATCCGTTCCTGGACCTCCGTCTTGAAATAGATAAAAACATTTCGGCACAGGATAAGGTGCAACGGCCTTTTATTATCGGTCTTCAGTTCCAGTATGTTTTCCTGATAAAAGCGTATCTTCTTCTTGTATTTATCGTCAATGACATAGCTCTCATCCTTGTAGGCAAAGCATTTTTGCAATAAATCCCGCGGAATATTGTTAACTTGCCGTATATTATAAATCCCCGCCCGGGCATTTTCCAGTGCCCGGCCATCGAAATCGCTTGCCAATATGTACGCATGCGGCAACATCTTCAATTCATCAAGAATAATGGACAACGTATATGGCTCTTCCCCGTTTGAGCAGCCGGCACTCCATATGCGCAATTTTGTAAACCTCTGCTTAAGTTCGGGCAGAATATTATTTTTAATTTTATCATAGATGGCTGTATCACGGAAGAAACCCGAAGTATTGATGGTGATATAACTCATAAATTTATGCATAAAATCGATATCATTGGCTAATCTGATGTACAACTCATAGAAATCGGTGCATTTTTCACGTTGCATCATATGCCTTATTCTGCGTTCCATCTGCTGATCCTTGTACGACTCGAGATCAAGTCCGGTTTTTATATAAAAATTGATTTTAAATTTATTGTAATCCCATTCTTTTTTAACCAAATTAAATCTCCCTTACCGGAATAAAATTACGTATCCGTTTTATATTCATTCTTCAACTTCTGCACCCAGTTGATAATCTGCGCCGGCATGGCCGACAACTGTTCTATGGAATCACAATGACCGGTATTGATAACCGCCTCCGGCATACCCTTTACCACCGAGGTATGGGGGTCCTGGGCCATGACCACCACCGTTTCCTTTTTGTTGCTTTTCAGATATTGCACTCCTTTTTTACCATCGCGGCCCATGCCGGTTAAAATAACGGCAATTACAGGCACCGGCAGGTAAACAAGCGATTCCAGCATCACATCGATGGCCGGACGGACATGGTTGACCTTGGGGCTGCTATCGATGACGATCTTCTTGTCTATAACTTTGAGATGAAACCCTCCGGGAGCAATCAAAGCCTCTCCTTCCAGCAGGCGATCTCCTTCCTCCGCCTCCTTGACTTTAAGATTGGATATCCGGTCCAATCTTTTGGCCAGGGAAGCCGTGAAGCCCGCAGGCATATGTTGGGTAATGATGGTCGCCGCCGGAAAATCGGCGGGAAACTCCTTCAAAATATCCTCGAGGGCCCGGGGGCCGCCCGTGGAAGCGCCGATCGCTACCACGATATCGGCCTCTTGTTCACCGCTCGTTTTTTCCTCGGGAAGAACCCTGCGGAAAGGATGTTTTCTCAGCCCGGAATATAGCCGGGCACCAAAAGCACCTCTGATTTTATCCGGAAGGACCTTCCTCAATGCCTCAATTGTATCATCGGTGCCGGTCAGAGGCTTGGCCACAAAGTCAACCGCTCCATGGGCTAATGCCTCCATGGTTTTTTCACTGCCCCGCTGCGTATAGCTGCTGATAATAATTACCGGCAGGGGATCTTCGGCCATGATTATTTTTAGGGTAGAGATACCGTCTAGTTTTGGCATCTCCAGATCCATCGTCACTACATCCGGAGACAACCGCTTGATCTTTCTCAGTGCGTCTTCACCGTTATAAGCAGTGCCAACCAGCTCCATGTCGTTCTGTGCCTGCACAATATCCGAAATAATCCTGCGCATGAGAGCTGAATCGTCTACAACCAGAATGCGAATTCTCTTTGTGTTCATAGTATTCTCTCTTCTCGTCCTACAGTGGTAACGTATACCTTTCCTGTCTCCACCTCTATCTTCATTGTCCGGCCAAAGTTTCCTCCGGTATCTTCAGCTATGAGCGGGATAGAGTATTCCTTTAATTTTCGTTTGACCATCTCCACGTTCTTATCTCCAATTTTTATGGCGGTTTTATTCAGATCAAATAATTGGCTTCCCCCGGAAATTTTGGCTCTCAGTTTTTTCCGATCGGCCCCCTCCTGCTCCATCCTGTTGATCAGAGCGGGAATAGCTGTATCGGCATATTTGGCGGGATTGAACTCCGAGCCGTCCCTCTTGATAAAGTATTGGCTATCGTAAAGCAGAATATGGCCTAACCCTGCAACTTTGGCATGATAATCATACAGGGCGATCCCCACACAGGAGCCCAATCCAACCGTTATTAACATTCCCGAGCCTTTAAGCACAGCCAAATCCGCTATTTTAACTTTCAGGATTATCATCAGTTAAACTCCCATAGAATTGAAAATGCGTTCCATCGATCCTTGGTATGGGAAGACAATAACGTTGCCCATGATATCTTCTTTTTCTGTAGATATCGATGTTACGGAGAGGATCAGGTAATCTTCAGCCATGCTTGTTTCGGCGAGGATCGTACCCAGTATGGCTCCCCCCATATCTAGCGCCAAGCTTGGCGGTGAAGGCAGGATAGTGATTCCCGTCAGGGCGGAAAGTGCATTTAAATAAGCACTGTTCACGATGTTACCTATTTCTATCAGTGCCGAACGTTCCATCTCCCCCATTTTCCCCGAGTGAGATTGTAATACTTTACGGGCCAGTATCTGTGCCGACTCTTCAGAGAGAGTCAGGATAATCATCAATCTGAAATCATCGCTCTGAGCCTCAAAAAAAATAGCCGCGATGGGCTTTTCTTCCTCAATAAAAGCAGTAATATCCTGCAGGGGAATGACCACCACTTCCGGCACATTCATGCTGATTTTTTCATCATTTATCATTTGTGATAAAGAAGTGGCCGCATTTCCAACACCGATATTGGCCAATTCCTTTAAAAAATCAAGCCGGGCCTCGCTTACCCTGGGTAATTGAACCACTTATGCTTCACCCCCTCTGATTTGAAACCTTGTTCAACGCCTCGATAATACGATCCGGCCTAAAAGGCTTGACGATAAAATCCATGGCCCCCGCATTAAGAGCCTCAATAACCACTGATTTCTGCCCCATTGCACTGACCACAATTATTTTTGCCGCCTCGTTTATTTTCATGATCTCTTTTATCGCCGTTATCCCATTCATGTTGGGCATGGTTATATCCATGGTTACCAGAGATGGCTTCAACTCCTTGTACATCTCCACGGCTTTTACCCCGTCTCCCGCCTCTCCGATAACTTTATAGCCGTTTCTCTCCAACACACTCCTCAATGTCATTCTCATAAAAGCAGTATCATCAATGATTAATACGGTTTTATCCAACTTCCACCCTCCTATCTTCTAACAGGCCGATTATATCTATAATTAGAGTTACACGTCCATCTCCTAAAACAGTCGCCCCCGTTATGCCCTTGATACCCTGAAGGTAATTGCCCAGCGATTTGATCACTATCTCCTGCTGGCCAATCAACTGCTCTACTATAAATCCGGCTTTTTTATCACCGACTTCGATTATCACTACCGGGTACTCGGGCATCTCTTTATAGCTTTCCGTATAAATATTGAGCAAGTTGCCGAGATCATAGAGAGATATCACCTCTCCGCGGATATCGATGACCCACTTCCTCTGTATGGATTTAATCTGGTGAGGCTTAATAAATACATTTTCGCGGATTGATTCGATAGGAATGGCAAAGACCTGCTCTCCCGTTTTGACCAGCAGCGCCTTGATAATCGCAAAGGTCAATGGGAAACGCAATATAAACTTGGTCCCCTTGTCCACTTCACTTTTTATCTCAATGGAGCCGCGCATTGATTCGATATTATTTTTTACGGCATCCATGCCCACTCCTCTGCCTGAAACCTGGGTAACCGTTGAAGAAGTACTGAAACCGCTGTAAAAAATCAGGTTCAGGATCTCCTGTTCCGTCATCCGCGACAGTTCCTCTTCATCGATGATCCCTTTTTTTAGAGCAGCCTCCTTGAGGCTTTCAGGATTGATCCCCCTCCCATCATCTTCAACCATGATGACGACATAACTACTCTCATGAAATGCCTTCAATGTAATGTTCCCCGTCCCGTCTTTGCCTTTAGCCATTCTCTCCTCGATACTCTCAATACCGTGGTCAATGGCATTGCGCAGAAGGTGTACCAGTGGATCGGGTAACTGGTTTATAATCGAACGATCCAGTTCTGTCTCCTCGCCGCTTATCTCGATCTGCACATCTTTCCCGCTTTTCCTGCTTATATCCCGCACCATACGGGGAAAACGTTCAAACACCTGCTTGATGGGCACCATCCTCAGCTTCATAGCCACATTCTGCAGATCCGTAATTATCCTCTCCATCTGTTCCAGCGAGTGATCAAGATCCTCCCGTAGCCCCGTCCCTCTCTCCAGCACACTATTTCTCGTAATCACCATCTCGCCAATCAAGTTAATCAGTTCATCCAGCTTCGCCGTCTCCACCCGCACCGTCTTCTCTAACAGTCCGGTCGGGGATACCGGTTTCGTTTTTGGAGATGCAATTTTTTCTTTCTCAACAACGGGGGCAGTCTCTTCAACTTCAACCCCATCATCCTGGATGCCCCTGTCCTGATCAACATCTTCCTCCGTGGAAGGTGGCTTCATCTCCACCGCCTCCACTTTCTCCACATCGGCAATCTTCAACAGTTCCTCTTTAACCTTCTCCGTGGAAAGAGAAGGGCTGATGATGACCACCTTGAAACTGTGATCAAATTCCTCCTCATCCAGATCCTCCATCGAGGGCTCCGTAGCCACGATCTCGCCAAAATCCTCCAGGGCACGGATTACCATGTATGAACGCACAGACTTCATCATCGTTTCCTGGTGCAAGATAACCC
>JBASYW010000110.1:0-5729 GCA_049277715.1 Dethiobacteria bacterium
CCCGCCGTCAATATTCTGAGCAGGGTTAAAGGGATCATTGACCCCAAGGCTCCTGGCCGTTGCCGGCATCAATTGCATCAGGCCCATCGCCCCGGCCCGGGATACGGCATTCGTCCTGAAATTTGATTCAACCTTGATTACCGCCCTCAGCAAACTGGGGTTGATATTATATTTCCTGGCTGTCTGCAAGATCAATGCATCAAGATTGCCCTGTTCCATTCTTTCTTGCCCATCAGCGAGGGTAGGGGAAGTACAGGAATAAGGAGTAATCTGAGGATTAATTTTATGCAGAATATCACGGAAGGAAACTTCCCGGGGTTTGGCGGAAGGCGCCTGTTGATCACTACCTGTCCATATCTTGGAAATCAGATCGTAGAACAACATGCTGACCAGAGATTTTAACATGGATCGATCCTCCCTATGGACACTGGCTGGATACTATAGTACTATATCATTATAGCAAAATTTACTACTTGAGGCAATGAATATAAATAAAAAAAGCCGGTAACTTTACCGGCTTTTGATTTCAAACGTAGAAATACTGACTCACGGATTACCGGAATCTATAATTTCACCACGTTTGCCGCTTGAGGCCCGCGGTTTCCTTCAACGATATCGAATTCCACTTTCTGGCCTTCTTCCAATACCTTGAAACCTTCACCCTGAACCTCCGAATAATGCACGAATACGTCTTTCCCATCCTCAACTTCAATAAAACCGTAGCCCTTCTGGGCATTGAACCACTTAACACTACCTTGCATCAAACAAAGACCTCCTAATTATACCCTTTAAAAAAGGGCTTTTTCAGAACCATACTAACACATTAAATATTAAAATGCAAATTAAAATATTTAAATTAAAATATTTTTTTTAAAATAAATGCCGCGGTCCCATATATTTACGAAATTGTAATACTCAATAAACAATAATCATCATGGCAATATTTACAAACCTCTGATGGCAATCGTTCGTGTACCAAGCACCGTAGGTTTAAAAACATTGCATATTTGCAATTGTGATCAGGAGCAACATGATTTGGCTTTTCCGGTGTTTTTATAGCAAAGAGGACAAGACGCTCGCCTTTGTAACAATGCCAATTAAACGCCTTATCATCTACAACCTTCTGCTCTACAGTTTACATCAGGATTTGCCACCGCTGCTTTAATGCCGTCCCAATTGTTCTTTATATATTTAATTGTTTTATAAAAGTTTTCCTTCAAAGTCCTAAAGTAAATTTACACAAACTATTTAAAGTAAAATATATTTTAAAATTAAACCGGCATGGCATACTGTCCTTGCAGCAGCTTTAAAGCAATTTCGGTGCTGCCCAAACCTGTGAGGTATATATATTGCTCCTATACTGTGCATTGAATAATTTTGAAAATATGTAAAGTTGGTATGGTTATCATAGTTTTATTTTTCTCATACGAAACCTTTATTTCATCATTATCCGATACGCATTTAATATTGGCGTACCTTTCGTTAAGTTTGATTGAAATGTCATTCATTTTATATATAGGACAAACATTTTGTTGATTTACCAATGAAATATAAATTTGGTCATCTTTTTTCCACTTCAATATTTCAACAAATTCAGGCGCATTTGACTCAAATTCCCTGATTTTAACTAAAGATAAGATAATATTTGCCAGTGTTTGTCTGCAATTATGAGCAAGAGTATTTTCCATAGGCAAACAAGACCATATTACATTTCCCTTGCCCACCTTTCGTTTAGTTAAAACCGGCTTATTTGTATGAATGCCCGGTGGATTTGAATGAATTGCTGAAAATTCTCTCTCATAGGGAGTTGTATAAGGCAGTGATAAAGTCGCCATTATCTCAACATCATCTGCGGTTATTTCACACTCAACCGGTGATACTTCTATTGGATACGGACTCGACTTATCAAAATCCGGCATAGCATGCCTGAATTTTTCTGTTGGGGTATAGTAAGCATATGAAAACTTTGTTCCTTTTACTATTTTTGCTCCTACAATTTCCTGAAGTCTTGGATGAGCTAATTTGCCTGTAATAAATAGATTTCCACCGTTTTCAACAAAACGTGTTATATCGGCCATTTCTTCATCAGTGATTTCCTGCACGTCATTGATGGATAAAACTTGCGCTTTGAGATTTTTGAGATTTTTACTGCCTACAACATCAAAGGCAATATTCTTCTCGCGAAGAAGGGTTGCTATCTTCATCGGAGATTGTATAAAGTTCGGATTGACTTTGTAATTCGTGTTATACCATACGGCAACATCGCTGAGTATTTCGCCGCTTACATATTTCTCCAAAGGCTTCGTTATTGCGAATACTTTTTTTATAGCTCCTTTATAAATGCTTTCTGTCATAGTGCCATCCGGGTTCATAGCATCACAAATTGAAAACGCTCCATTATGCACCAATGCATTTACAGCATGCACCAGCAGATCTTCCATTGTTCTGGAAACGGTATGGAAAAAGAGGCTGTTATCACAACGCGAAGTGATGTAACTGAATGGCTTTGTCTTTGTCATATTGTTGTAATATTTGCACATAAAGGTTTGCTCAAGATAACCGCCATAATAATCACCGCCTGCATAGTCAGAATGTTCAAAGTTTCTTTCGGTATTTCCCTGTATCCAATTCAAACTTATTGCCGCCATATTATGTTCTACAGAAATATTGGGATTGATCTCCTTTAGCGCCGCCGTCACCATTTTTTAAGATACGAGGATCTGATGACTTGAAGAAGAAAATCCGGGATAAAATTCCTACAAAAATTAACGCCGTTCTATTTTGATTTTTTAGTTGACCGGTAGACAGAATATTGCTACAATTTATATTGGTTCCTGTATATTCAAGAACTCATGCCAATCAGTGCCGACTTTTGTAAATGCATGGTGGGTGCACTTACTGTGATAAGTCGTAATTGTGTTTGCAGGCTTGGAACGTTAAAACAAAATATTGGAAGGTGATGTAATGGGAAAGGCTTGGTTCACTTCTGCATCCATTATAGGAATAATATGTTTCTTTATTTTATTTACAGCTACAGGCTGCAGGCCACAAGAGAATGTGGGCTCCGAGAGTGGTGATATTGAGGCGTTCAGGGCGGCTTTGGAACAGGCCGGATTTATTGTACAGGAAGGTGCATACGGTTACCAGGATACCATAGCTCTCTGCAGCGCCGGCTTCATTGATAATTGCCAGGGAGCCAATGTGGGTGCACCATACCTGGCCTACAAGCTGCCCCCTGCACCCGGGCAGGAGGCGCCGAATGTGAAGATTGACCCCAGTGACGGCCTGGCCTTTGCCTATCATCTGCAGCAGGATGAAGCCATTGTACAGATCGGCTACACACCACCGGAGGCGGGCTTCTTCAGTTATCAGAGCTACCTGGTGATGAGATATGATCCTGATCGCAAACAATATATGACCCTTTTTAACAGCATCGGTGATACCATAAATAACCTGACCATCAATACCCAAAGTACCTCAACAGATAAGTACAGCCAACCCGTGATTATCATTTCCGCTGCCGATAAGAGAATAGATACCATGGTGCGTAAAGCCGCCCATACTGCCGGCTATTCTCAAGAAATCATAAATACGGATATCATTCCATCATCAGCCGTAAACATGGGGCTTGAAGAGGATACCGATCTATTTGGGTTTGTCGGCCGTATTGGCGTCCCCGGGGACAGAAATGATTTGGACGCTTATATTAAAAACCCCGGCTCGGTAATATTCCGTTTGACGCCCAGGAAGACCATGGCATCGAAGCCATTTCCCGTTCCGGAGCTGCGTGTGCGCGGCACAGGAAAAACGGAGCTAGACCTGCTTCCTGCTGTAGAGGAGTTGAGGCAAGCTATTCTTGCTAAGTACGAAAATTTGCATGCAACTGAAATCCCCACCTTTGTCGCCCTTCCTGAAGGGTTCATGGCTACGCAGAGCAAGATAAACACCATCGGTGATAACCGTGACGCCGCCTATTTTTCCACCTTGGAAGTTGACGCCTGGACAAAAGCTGAAGATTCCCGCAGGGATGCGGCATTTATCCTGCCCGATGATCCCGATGAATTTGTTATTATATACGGAGTCAACCATGAAGCCACCGGCAAGGCAACATACGCGAACTGTGTTGTCTATGGGCTGCAATATTTGAACGGCGTCGCCGGCGTTGATAGCAGAGAATATTTAGGCAGCGCCGATGACTACATCCCCGGACACCCCCAAGCTCAATACTTGTATGCCTGGAAGATAATCAGGAAAAGCAATGGCGATCTGCACTGTCTGGAGGTGCCTGTTGGCCCACAGCGCTATGGCATCGAGCCGGATGATAAACTAATTCTGTTTTTCAGAGCATATCTTGAAAAAGAAACCAAAACCGGTCCGGCACATAACGAACTTGTTATGGATCGCGTGATTAGATTCAGTCCAAAGTAAGTCCAAATGGGGTTCCAACAGAAGTTCCAAACATGCTTCATATTGAGTTGATAACATGCATGCCTCTAATTATTGATCTCTCGACCATGGTTTACCAATAATAAACCGGTAAATGCTTATATCGGATACCTGAAAGTAAACAGCGACAGCACTGCACCGTAAATGACAACCGAATACACGCTGAACCGCTCCGCAACGCCGAAATAATCAACCGGCACAATGCCCGTTGCCATGGAGCCGAGCGCCATGATACCCAAAACAGCAATCGTAAAAATGCCGAATTGTTTATATACCTTGCTTCTGTAACAACCGACCGCTATCAAAATCATTGATGCAATGGACAACAACACCACAAAAGCGGTTACAACCATATGCATTACATCCTGGAAAGCGGCGTAACCGCTGCCGGATAAGGAGAACAGCGTGTAACCCACGGCGGAAGTCCATTCCATAACGGCAAACAAGTAAATTCCAAGGCGGAAGAATCTATTTACCCTGCCCTGATAAAACACGTAGAGCAAGGTGCAGGCGGCGACGGTAAAAAAGGCATATACCGTCGAGCAAGCCGATGCAATTTCCCTCGAGGGCGCTGTGGCGGCGGTAAGGTCGCTTACCGCCTGCACCAAAATATTATAGCCCGGATAGTTTATTTCGCCCAGGATTACATGAAGGAAATAAAAGATCGTGCCCACCACGCCCATCAGTGCCAGCTATTGAACAAGTTCTTTGTTCCTTTTCATATTCCTACCCCCACTGTCAGGATGCACAATACGGATGTGCAAATATATAATATTTCATCATGATAACATCCGGCAAGCCTTTAATCACAAAGGTACACCATTGCGAGTAGAAGTTCCAGCACTGTGAAACCCGGAAGGGTTTTGCCCTTACACTATGCATCTTAGCATTTTGATATTCAGCAGAAGAGCAATTGTCCCAAGCATCACAAACGATATCACCAGCCCAAAAAATTGGCCCGCTTCCAATTCAATGCCAAAAGAAGACTGGACGAGCGTTTGTAGTATAACACATATTCCTACTCCGGTTAATAGAGTAAGCAGGACAGGTGCAAGCTGATATGCAACCTCTTTTTTCTTTAACAGCATGATACCACAAAACAGTGCTGTTGGTAAGATAATAGCCAAATCAATGGCAAACGTTGGCTCGGTGGTGTAAATATCTATAATTTCCATTGGTTCTCCTGAAACAACGGAAGGAATAATAAACATCATCCATACAAGAACGGAACACCCGCTGATAAACATAAAGATTGCTGTGCCCATTAATCTCTTGGCATACAG
>JBASYW010000111.1:0-10760 GCA_049277715.1 Dethiobacteria bacterium
AGATACTTCTACAAAAAAATCAATATTCCTTCTTATTAAAAAACTATTAACAATCTTACTATTGCAAATATGCCCTTTCGCTGTACGGTTTGGTTACAGAAAAGGGCATATTTATAGATTAAAGGCCGCATTACAGGCCTTATCTCCGGCTCTAGGGCCGGGGATATTGCGAAATCAATTTAAGACTCCTCTCGATCTCTTCTTCCGGAAGAGAATACTCGGAAAGATGGCCATCCAGATAGTTCTCATACCCGCTGAGATCCAGGAACCCGTGTCCGCTGAGGTTAAACAGGATTGTTTTGGCACAGCCTTCCTCCTTGGCCTTCAGCGCCTCCTCGATTACCGCCGCAACCGCATGGGTTGTCTCGGGGGCAACGACCGAACCCTGAACCTGAGCCCAGGTTACCCCGGCCCGGTAAGTGGCCAGTTGATTATAAGCTCTGGCCTCGACGAGTTTATCAACCACGAGCTGGCTTAACAGCGGGGAAGAGCCGTGGTAACGCAGACCTCCGGCATGGATCGGCGCGGGCATAAAGTCATGGCCGAGCGAATGCATCGGCAAGAGCGGCGTTAACTGCGCCGTATCCCCAAAATCATAGCCGAAAGGAGCCCGGGTCAGAGTCGGGCAGGCGGTAGGCTCAACCGCAATGATATCAACCTTTTTCCCGTAAATCTTATCGCGCAGGAACGGATAGGAGATGCCGGAGAAATTACTGCCGCCGCCCACGCACCCGATAACCATATCCGGGTAATCGTTTATCGCTTCAAACTGCTTCTGTGCTTCCAGGCCGATGACCGTCTGGTGAAGCATGACGTGATTCAATACACTTCCCAGCGAGTAACGGGTATCCTTGGAATTAACCGCATCTTCAATCGCCTCGCTGATAGCGATACCCAGGCTGCCGGCACAGTCGGGGTCTTCCTGCAGGATCTTCCGTCCGAAAGCGGTCTCCTCGCTGGGGCTGGCAAAACATCTCGCCCCCCACAATTTCATGAGCGCACGACGGTACGGCTTCTGATTGTAACTGACACGCACCATATAAACCCTGCATTCAAGCCCGAACAGCTTGCAGGCCAGACTCAGAGCGCTTCCCCATTGACCGGCACCCGTCTCCGTAGTGAGCCTCTTGATCCCGGCCACCTTGTTGTAATACGCCTGTGCTATCGCCGTATTCGGCTTATGGCTTCCCGCAGGGCTGACGCTCTCATCTTTGTAATAGATCCTGGCCGGCGTTCCCAGATATTTTTCCAGAGCATAAGCCCTTACCAGGGGAGTCGGCCTCCATAGCAGAAGTTTTTCCAGCACCTCGTCAGGAATTTCGATAAACCTTTCCACGGAAAATTCCTGCTCGATGAGGTTCATCGGGAATAGGGGCGCAAAATCATCCGGAGAAATTGGTTGGCCCGTACCGGGATGAAGTGGTGGTTTAACGGGATTGGGCATATCGGCCTGTATGTTATACCATGCTTTGGGAATCTCTCTTTCAGATAGTATTATTCTGTTCTCCTGCACCATAAACAACCTCCTTTTTAATTTTTTTCAAGAAAGCAGGAAATGAAAGGCCGTTAAAAAACACCCCCTTAAAAAATTAACCCCCGTCCATCTTGGGACGAGGGGGTTCTCGCGGTGCCACCCGAGTTACCTGTTAAAATCAACAGATCTCCTTGTCAGGTGCGGGAGATTACATTCCGGATCTGCATTTATCTCCGATACCTGCTTCCTTTTATCGGCGGAAGCTCCGGCCGGGCCTACTCTTGAAACCTTACTCCTTTTAATTTCAGCCGGCAAACTCGGGGATCCATTCGGCAAATGTTATAATACCGGGCTCACAGCTTCGGGTTCTCCCTCCACCCGGCTCTCTGGGTTATTAACATATACTTACTACTTCCCGTCATCGTAAACGTTTATTTTATTTTTTATGCGTACCAATTTAGCACATCATGAATCCTTTGTCAATACTTCAATGCATGGGGTGTTGTTAAATCAGCGATAATGCCATAGCCACAGGTCCCCTGACACGATTTTTTTCACCGGGTCAGGCAGCGGTTATCTAAGAAGGCAGAGGCAGAACGTAATACAGGATGGAGAAAAAATGGCAGATGCTGCCACCCAGCACAAAAAGATGCCAGACCGTATGATTAAACAGATTCCGGGTCCGTGCATAAAAAAAGACGCCGGCAGAGTAGAGGATGCCTCCCAGGGCCAGCAGAAGAACACCTCCCGGAGCCATATTCCGGATCAACGGCCTGATCGTACCGATGATCAACCAACCCATGACTACATAGAAGATCGTTGAGACTACGGCAAACCGATCCACAAAAAAAACCTTAAACACGACACCCGCCAGCGCCAGCCCCCATATTACTCCAAAGAGAGACCACCCCAGAGGCCCCCGGAGGGTAACGAGAGTAAAGGGGGTATAGGTGCCGGCAATGAGCAGAAAAACGGCGGCATGATCCAAAATCCGAAAAAAATGTTTTACCTTTTTATGCCGGAAGCTATGATAGAGGGTGGAACAGAGATAAAGGATAACCAGGGTGGCGCCGTAAATGCTAAAGCTGACGATATGCCAGACGTTACCGTAAATAGAGGCGCACACAACCAGGATAACCAGTGCCGCAATGGCCAGGCCCGTTCCCAGCCCGTGGGTAACGGCATTGGCAACTTCATTCCAGGGAACTGTTCTGTTCACCTTCTCCATAGGTTTACTTCCTCTCTGCAAACGGCGTACGGCGTAAAAAGCAGGCCAAAACCATGGAATGGTTCCCCCGCTTATCGCTTCAATCGGAACCCCGGTCAGAGCATACCAGTTATCTTTTCAATATGCAACAGGAACCGTCCCCGCATCCCGCCCGCGGCTCTATTTCACCGCTCTTATTCTTTCAATCAGGGGAGGGTGAGAATATAACAGAAATTTAACATAGGGATGTGGCTCGACCTCGGACAGGTTGGCATAGGCAAGATTTTTAAACAGAGTAATGTGAGCTTCCGGATCGCCGGTTAACCGTATCGCCTCCCGGTCTGCCTGCCTTTCAAAGTGCCTGGAAACACCGTTCTCTACAGGCATGGCCACAAAGGAGATCAGTGAGATAAACAGGAGCGCCAGAGGGATAATGCGGAGATCTCCCCCGTAAATATCAAATTTGCCGGCGAGGAAGTGAAGGATAAAGAGAGCCAGGAAGATGCCCGCAGTGCCCATGAGCATCCCTTTGCGAACATGTGCATATCGCCAGTGAGCAATCTCATGGGCGATTACGGCCAGAGATTCTTCCCCGGAAAAACGTGAAATCAGGGTGTCATAGATGACGATGCGTTTGGTTCTGCCCAGTCCCGTAAAGTAAGCGTTTGCCTTGTTGGTCTTCCGGCTGGCATCGGCAACCAGAACCCCGTCCAGTTCTATCCCCGCCTCCGCGGCCATCTCTTCAATCCGGACACGCAACTGTTCATCTTCCAGAGGTTGAAACCGATAAAAGAGAGGATCAATCAGAAGAGGTGAAAGATAGACCGAGATGATCAAAAATACAGTAAGCAGCAGACCGCCGATTATCCACCACCCGGACGGGAAATTGCTCCTCAGCACATATAAGGCCCAGAGTGATATACCGGAGACAATCAGGGATATGGCCGCTGATTTTGCATAGTCGCCCAACCAGTTTCCGAATGTGTAGGTTGAGAGTCCGAAACGGTGTTCCAGAACAAATCCACGGTAGTAATCAAGGGGGGAAGAAAGAAGAAGCAGAACTACCAATATCAGAAATATAAGACCGGCAACCGACCATGGGTTTGGTGGCACATAGTCGGCGAAAAACCTCCACGTAAAAATTACCAGGGCGGCGTACAACAACCATGTAACCAGCTTGTTAATGATATAAATGCCGAGGGTCAAACGCTGATAATGGGTGGCATGATCAAGGAATTCCCGGTCAAAATAACGGGCTGCATCCTCGCCCGATTCACGCGGAAAGAACGCCAACATCAGGATGAGGAGCATGATCAGCGCGGCCGCCCCCAGAACAAGGATGATAAGCGGCCCCTGTGCATGCAGCCCGTCGCCGAAGCATATGATCTTCAAAAGTTTACCCCCTATCTGCAAAATATCGCCTTTGGCCCGGGGAGATCTTCCCGGCCCCGATCACCGGTCACATCATGACCAGGTTGACCTCGCCTTGATCGATGGCCTCCGCCAGTACTGTTTTAACTTCATCCTTGGCGGTGAAGAAGATTATCTGCCAGCCGTGACCGGCCAGATCACGTAAAAACTCGATCTGGTTCATCAGGCGGCGGGTATCGGATTTCAGAAACGGATCATCCAGAATAAAAAAGCCTTTTTCGCCCTGCAACAATTTCTCACCCAGAGAGATCCTGATACAGAGGTACAGCTGATCGTAAGCCCCGCCCGAAAGCTGCCAGGCATCCAGCTTCCGGCCATCAGAACGCAGGACCTCGACCATGCCTTTCTCCCGGTTTAAAGAGACCTCTGTATAGAGGTTATCCGTTATCCGGGCAAAATATTTGCTAACCGCACTGCCCGGGCCGAAGAGATCCTGAACCTTTTTTTCCTCTTCCGCACCAATCTGTTCAAGTATATTAATTGCCGCATGGGTATATGCGCTACGTCCATGATAAACGGAGATGAACTCCTGCAGCTTTTCCCGGGCAATCGGAAGATCTTTCATCATCTGACAGGGTACATACTCGTTTTCCGGAGCCAGACAGGCATTGATTTCCCGGCCCAGAACATCCATCTCTTTTCTGTACCTTTCCAGTTCATAACCCAATTCCTGTTTCCGGTTTCGTAATCGGCTGCGTTTTTCCCGGACCGGCTCGATCTCGCCCCCGTCATATCCAAGACCCTCCACCGGCCGGGCATAATCATGGAGGGCCGCTATTTTTTCCTCCCAGAAAGAAATATTGGCGTTCAGATCATCGGCTTCCGCACCAAACTGGCCGGTCAATATTCCGGCCCGGGTCTTCACCTCCTGCTCATATTCCTCGCGGCTCTTCAATTTGACACGATATTCCTGAAAAGTATCTACCCCGGTGCTCTCCCTTATTTTCCTTATCTCATCTTCTGCCTCCCGGGCTCCGGCCGCCAGTTCTTCCAGCTCTTTATTTATGGATTCAATCCTCTGGTTACACAAGGCTATATCTCTGTCCAGCTCCTGTATCTTCCTGTTTTTTTCTTCACCGACCAGGGCAAACTCATTGATTTTTTCCAGTATGCCGGCCGGTGTCCCGGCCTTGAATTTCAATTCCTCGGCCCCGGTTACGATCTTCTTCATCAGATCGGCCAGACGTCTCTTTTCACCGCCGATCCGGAGCAGAAATCCACCGTAAATCAATACCGCCGCCAGAGCAAGGATGGCCGCAGCAGAAAACCATTCTCCGCCCTGCTCCCACAGGAACATTCCGGCGATGGAGAGCAGGAAGCACAATATTGACAGCGGCCCGAAAACGGACAGGAAATTTCCCCAACCCCGTGATTTTTCCCGCATAAATTGATGCTCCAGGCTCCGGTACGCAGCTATTTTCGGTTTCAGGTCCTCCTCGAGCCGATCCCTGCTGCGGTTAAATCCTTGCACCAAAAATTCTTCAGCCTCCTTTGATTTACGGCAGCGCTCCAGTTTTTTGATCTCCTCCTCCAGATTCGCTGCCTGCCGGCCCTGATCAGCCTTATAATTGCAGAGCTTGGTTTCACGCTCCTGCCACCTCTGTTCATCATCACGATTAAAAACAGAAAGCTCTTTCAAGGCCTCCAAAGAATCCTGCAAGACGTCCAGCGCTTCGCGGCCGGTTGAAAACTTATCTCCCTGTCTTGCCTCTTCATGCCGCTCCAGTTCGTCTTCCAACTCATCCAACTTTTGCTCCACTTCCCAAAGCTCTTCTTCCAACTCCTCAAAACCGGCTTCTTCCAACAATTGCAGTTGGTTGTCTATTTGATCTGTAAGTACTGCCGCCTGTTGCAGGCGGGTTTTAAGTTTCCGGGGAGAGGTATCCTGAAAATCACCTTTCAGAGTAAGGGAGCCGAGGTGCCGCAATTCACTGATAATGCGGGCAATCTCCTCCGTCTGCAGCCCCACCAGGCGGTTGGTCACATCCCTGTAGAAATCGTCTTCTTTGGCAATCGCCAGATCGCTGTCCCGGATAATAAAGATGTTGCGGCACTCGGAAGCGGTCAATCCTGCAATGGCGGTCAGGTTGCCGGCCTGCGGCAATTTGATCTCCCCCAGGTCCTCTTTTTCCACCATCACATAACCTTCAGGTTGTTCTTCAACCCTGTTGATCCGGTCAAAGCTGCGGGAACCTTTACCCATGAGCAACTTAACCAGTGCATCGATCGTCAGTGTTTTGCCTTCTTCATTTTGACCAAACAGAAGATTAAAATTCTCCAAATCAATGCGGCCGCGATTGGCCAGAGGCCCGTAACGAAAAACGGAAAACTCCCTTATCTTCATGAATTTACCCCCATCATTGCTCTGATTACCATATCTCTTACCCCGATCTTCTTCTCCTCAGGAAAATTTGCAGCTTCAATTTTATCGATAAACAGATGGAAAATTTCGCTCTCCAGCACCGGACGGATATCCTGAAATGCATAATTTATCTCTCCGGCGCACCGCGGGCCGGCGATACGGTCAATCTCCTTCACCAGTTTCTTCTCGCCCATACCTTGTTTCTCCCCATCGATAAATCCCTTTACAGATAAGATTGCTTTTGCCGCCGCAGGAAGCTCCTGCAGGTGCCCGCCGACGATCTCAATGGGGTTACGGCTGCCGTCCCAGGGATCAAGATGGATGTTTACTTCTTCGTAATGCAGGGTTTCAAGCACCCTCGCACAGGGCTGATCGCCAACGGTAAAAATATTAACCTTTCGCGGCCCCGTCTCATGGCGGGTGACCGAGACAGGTGAACCGGGATAAACAAAATAACCTCCCTGCTCCAGATCCCATACTGCAAAGCGGGCATGAAAATGACCGGCCAGAACATAATCAAAGGGCAGATCTTTCAAATATGCCAGTTTCAGGGGCATATACCGTTCATAGCCCTCATCTCCGAGATCCTGTCTGGAGAAGAAAGAATCCAGAAGCTCGCCATGAAAAAGAAGGATATCCGTTTCACCTTCATCGAGATCCCTCTTTCGGGAATGGAGTCTGGCGGCAATCCCCGCGCTCCCCTGAATCTCACAGGGCATTCCCCAGAATCTAACGTCCTCTATTTCCACCGGCTCATCAAAGTTTTGGATTACCTGTACCCGTTCCCCCAAAGCCAACCCCTCCCGGTAACAGCTGTAATCATGGTTACCGGGCAAAATCAGCGTTTGGAAATCGGCATCCTCCCATATCTCCCTCCACCGCGAGCGCAGCCGCTCCACATCGGTATGCTGATCGAAAAGATCGCCGGAGATGACCAGAACATCAATCTGTTCCTCTCTTCCCAGCTTAACGATTTCCGCAAGTGCCGCCCATCTCTCCTCCCTCTCTTCATCGAGATGCAGATCGGCGGTATGCAATATCTTAATCACCCGCAAACTCCTCCTCCTGTGGTCAGATAAAAATTATAAAAAATCAAGCCACCGCTAAGTAAATTTAAAGTGGAGGCGGCCTCCCTCCTCCATAACCAGCTGGGCGCTGAACTTTTTGCCTTTTTTGGAGGTAAATCCTTCTATCCGTTGGGTCTCGCCTTTCTGAAGCAGCTGTCTTACATTTTCGGCCGAAATCCGCCGGCCGAGTATCTGTCGCCCGATAAAAAAGGCGCAGCCCTCCCGCCATCTGTTGCAACCATATCCCTTCGGGTTGGCGATCACTTCACCTTCCCCGCAGGAAGGGCATCTGCCCAGCGACCGGGCCGGTAAAGCCCGGTGACCGGTAATGTTTTCTCCTCCTTCTTCCTCCCATTCCTGCATCTTGCCAATATCCGCTCTTCCGGCTTCCTCCACCACGTATGCGGTATATCTCTTTATGTCATCCATGAATTCTGCAGGTGCCAGGAGTCCTTTTTTTATATCGCTGAGTTTCTGCTCCCATGCGCCGGTCATCTCCGGGGATTTCAGCTCCGGGGGAACCACATCGATCAGGCCGATTCCCTTCCGGGTAGGAACAAGTTTCTTTCCCTCTCTCTTCAGGTAATCCACGGCGATCAACCTCTCGATGATCCCCGCCCGGGTGGCGGGAGTTCCCAATCCCCTCTCTTTAAGATGCTCCTTGAGCTCATCATCATCAATAAACCGGCCTGCATTCTCCATGGCCGAAAGTAAACCCGCCTCGGTATAATGGGTCGGAGAACTCGTCTTTTTCTGAAGAATTTCGGTGCCCCGCACCTCGACGGGGTCATCTTTATTAAGCGGCGGCAATAGCTGTTCCCGGTCGGCATCTTTTATGGCCCGGGGATCTCCGGCGCCATCTTTTTTTCCCTGATCCGTGGCAACATTCCTGTAAAGAGCTTTCCATCCATCCTGCTGTACCACCTTCCCCCGTGAGATAAAATGCTCTCCCTCTATCTCCGCCGTAACCGTCGTAACTTTATAAAGATGTGGCGGATAAAAAGCCGCCAGCAGGCGGAGGGCGATGAGATCAAAGATTTGACGCTCATGGGCCAGAAGGTTGGCCGTCTTGCCCGTGGGAATGATGGCGTGGTGATCGGTTACTTTACGGTTATCCACGATCCGCTTGGTAATCGGCAGCTTGGGCAGGCCGAGCAGATAATCGGCATATTCCCGGTAAGGAGGGCAGCTTGCCCCCACACTCCCGATCAGCGCCTTCAGACGGGGAACCATCTCTGTCTGGAGATAGCGGCTGTCGGTGCGTGGATAGGTGATCACCTTGTGTTTTTCATACAATTTCTGGGCGATATCGAGTGTCTTTTTGGCCGAGAATCCATACTTTTTATTGGCATCGCGCTGCAACTCATTCAGATCGTAGAGTTGAGGAGGCAGTTCCCGTTTTGTTTCTTCCCGGATATCGATGATAAAACCGCTTTTACCCTCTACCTTCAAAGCTATTTCCTGAGCTTTGGCAAGATCATAGGTGCGGCTTTCCTTCTTCTTCCGATCGTACCACAAGCCGCTAAAATCAGGGTAATCGGCACGGATTTCCCAATAATCCTGTGCCACAAAGTTATCTATCTCCTCCTGCCGCCTGACCAGTATGGCCAGGGTGGGAGTCTGCACCCGGCCCACGGAAAGCAGGTTGCCGAACCGCACTGTAAAAGCACGGGTGGCGTTGATGCCGATCAGCCAATCGGCTTCGGAACGGCAGCGCGCGGAGTAAAAAAGATTATCGTACTCCTTTCCGGGCCTTAAATTCCGGAATCCTTCTTTTATGGCATCATCGATCATGCTGGAAATCCACAGGCGTTGAACCGGCTTATCACATCCGGCAAGCATATAAATATAGCGGAAGATCAGCTCTCCCTCGCGTCCGGCATCGGTGGCACAGATGATGGAACCGATCCGGGTGCTGTTCATCAACATCCGGACCGTATCAAACTGTTTCTTGACCTTGGGATCCACTTTTATCTTCATCCCGGAAGGGATCAACGGCAGGCTGTCAAGGGCCCACCTTTTGTACTGCGGGTCATAATCTTCGGGATCGCAGAGCCTGACCAGGTGGCCTATGGCCCAGGTAACCACGTAGTCGGAACCGTCAATGTACCCGTCCGTCTTCGTGCGGGAATTTAAAATCCGGGCCAGATCTCGCCCTACAGAAGGCTTCTCCGCCACAACCAAAATCTTCCCCACGATCCCAACCCCTCCCTGGATATCTAAGAACATATTTCGTTAAAAGAGTATTTATCTCCTTCTTTTAGGAGGCGGCGGCCACGGCCGCCCCTGCAGCGGATTTCAAGGATCCTTGAAGCCAAAATTTTCAGGATAGCAGAGGAGCACAATCTTTTTATCTTCAGGCGATATCCCGTCTAAAATAAATCATGATAACCGATTAAAAATTGTAGCGACGGAGGCGGAGTGAATTCCAGACCACATTGAGGGAGCTGAACGACATCGCCGCCACACCGATTATGGGGTGCAGAAGACCGAGGGCGGCGATGGGGATAGCCACCAAATTGTAAAACCAGGACCAGAAATAATTCTGCCTGATCTTGATAAAAGTTCCCCGGGAAAGTTTAAGGGCCGTAATTATCGAACCCAGGTGGCCACGTACCAAAGTTATATCCGCCGCCTCGATGGCGATATCGGTACCGGTTCCGATGGCGATGCCCACGTTGGCCTGTTTCAGGGCGGGAGCATCGTTAATTCCATCGCCGACCATGGCGACCATGCCCTCTCTTTCCTGCAGGCGCCGTATGGCATCCACCTTCTCTCCCGGCAATACACCGGCCAATACTTGATCGATGCCGGCCTGTTTGGCAATCGCCTCGGCGGTTCGCCGCTGATCGCCGGTGACCATCACCGTTACAAGCCCCCATCGATGAAGTTCATCAATGACCTCGGCCGCTTCCTCTTTCAGCGTATCCGCGATCGCCACCACCCCGGCCGTGATACCGTCAATGGCAACCAACATGCAGGTCCGGCCCTCATTTTCCATGTCTTCCATCCTGGCCTCTACCTCTTGATCGGTTGGAACACCATGATCTTCCAGCATGCGGCGGCTGCCGACCAGAACCTGTTTCCCCTCGACAATCCCTTTTACGCCCTTGCCGGTAACGGACAAAAATTCACTGACCGGCCTGATCTTGATTTTTTCTTCACGTGCTCTCTCGAGCACCGCGGCTGCCAGGGGATGCTCGGAGGCGTTCTCAACGG
>JBASYW010000112.1:0-7413 GCA_049277715.1 Dethiobacteria bacterium
ATTTATCGGCGTATTATCGACGAGGGGAATGTTATTGTAAACCATACATATTCACATGACTACAGCCGGATATATCGTTCCAAAGATTCATTTATGAATGATTTGAGGGAGATGGAGAACTTACTGCTGGAACAGACGGGAGTTAAAACGGAGATCATGCGATTTCCCGGCGGCACCTCGATTGGTATGGCCCGCAGAATAGCCGGATATGATATTATTGGTGAACTGATAAGCACAGTTAAAGAAGAGGGTTATGACTACTTTGATTGGAATGTCGATTCAGGTGATGGTATTAATTCACCCGGCCCCAAAGATATCCTGAGCAATGTACTGGGCATCACCGACGAACTGCAAAGCGATGTTGTGATTCTATTTCATGATCGCAAGGGTTGTGAGTCCACAGTCGAAATACTTCCGGAAATAATTATTCAACTGAGAGCGCGAGGATATGAATTTTTACCGCTTTTCCCGGGAGCCATAGATATCAATCACCGTTAACGGGGGACAATTATGCCTGAGTTACCCGAAGTGGAAGTCATCCGCAAGGAGTTGGATGCACTGATCAGGGGCGAAACTATAAAGACGACCCGGGTACTTTTCCCCGGATCGGTCGGATATCCGAAAACAGATGAATTTACCCGGCTTATCAAGGACCGTACTATTGAAGGGTTATCCCGGAAAGGGAAATTCCTGATAATCAATCTTCATGGTTTGCTGAGGCTGGTCATTCATCTGCGGATGACGGGTGGTCTGACGTATTTTGAAGATAATTCCGCTCATATTCTCGGTAAATACGTGCGCATCATCTTCCGCATGAAGAGAGGTAACGGGTTTTATTTTTCGGATCCGCGCAAATTTGGCCGGGTATGGTTGTTGAGGCCGGGAGATGATCATATCACGGGGCTGGACAGGTTGGGGCCCGACTGGTGGACCGAGGTTTCTGAAGGAGAGTTCAAAGAACGTCTGGCCGGGCGATGCAGATCACGGATTAAAGGCCTGCTTCTGGACCAGAAGTTTTTAGCCGGCCTGGGCAATATCTATGCCGATGAGAGTCTTTTCCGTGCGGGGATACATCCGTTAACCCGGGCCGGAAGTTTAAGTGATTCAGAGGCCGGTCGTCTGTTCGGGTCGGTAAGAGAGACCCTGTTAAGGGCGATCAAAAACGGAGGAACCAGTATCAGTGATTATCGAAATACTAGCGGTGAACCCGGTGCATTTCAAAATATGCTGATGGTTTACCAACGAAAAGGTGAGCGATGCCATAGATGTAATCATACCATTGAAAGGATGGTTGTCTGTGGACGGGGCACCTATTTCTGCCCGTCCTGCCAGGTAAGATCCGATTAATTTCTCTCTGTCTTCCCCTCTCCTTCTTTTCACATTCTCCAAACGCTTCCATATTATATAGGATAGAGGGTTCCGGGGGAGAGGAAGAGAGAATGGGATTGGTATTGACAACTATTTTGTTGGCTATAGCGGTAAGTTTTGATGGTTTTGGTGTAGGAATAGCCTGTGGGGTCCGCAGGCTGGTTATTTTGCCTTTATCACTCTTTATTATATGCCTCTCCTCCTCCGGTGCTGTAGCTATCTCCATGTTCATGGGGCAGACTCTGGCTAGATTTGTACCGGCTAGAATTGCGGCAGAAGGAGGAGGGTTGATATTGCTGTTGTTGGGGTTATACTTTATAATACAGAACATATATACTATCTACAGAGAGAAAATAAAATCTATAGAAACCGCCTCCGATGCGCAAGGCGACGGAAATAAATTGAAAGAGATGCTGGGTATAACCCATCAGCCGGAAAAAGCTGATTTCGATCATTCCGGAACCCTCAGTGCCAAAGAATCTATCGTTCTAGGGATTGCTCTCGGCGCCGATGCATTTGGAGCAGGTTTCGGAGCGGTTATGATCGGTCTGAATCCGGTTATCATGGTTGGCGCCGTAGGTCTTACCAAGTTCTTGCTGGTGTCGGCCGGCGTTCTGATAGGGAAGAAAATTGTTTCCAGCGGTTCTTTTTCCAAATATGCATCAATATTGGCGGGTCTGATTTTGATAATTATTGGTGTGATTTATTTTGTCTGAGAGCAAATAAGAATACCACATACATCAGGGAGAATAAAATAATGTTGATCGTAGGGTTGACGGGCGGGATAGCTTCCGGCAAGAGTACCGTAGCCAAAATGTTTGAAGAAAAAAGTGCTGTGGTGTTTGATGCCGATGTTATCGCCAGGGAAGTTGTATCGGTTGGAGAGCCTGCCTGGGAAGAGATTGTCCATCACTTTGGCACGGGGATACTCTTGAAGGACAGAGATATAGATCGAAAAAAACTCGGTGATATTGTTTTTAGCGATGCCTCGGCCAGAAATAAGCTGAATTCCATTGTTCACCCCCGGGTGATGGAAAAATTAATTGAAGATACCAATGCTCTGAAAAAGCAAAATTCAAAAGCCGAGGTAGTTGTGTTTGATGTTCCGCTTTTGATTGAAACCGGTATGCATAGCCTTGTGGATGTTGTTGTTCTGGTTTATACGCCGATCAATATTCAGAAAACAAGACTTAAAAATCGAGATGGCTTCTCGGATAGGGAGATTGGAGAACGGCTTTCATCTCAGATGGCCATAGAGGAGAAGAAGCAGTACGTTGATTTTACTATCGATAACAGTGGCAGCCTTGATGAAACATTCAAGCAGGTGGAAGAGTTCTGGGGTATCGTGCCCTTGCTTCTTGGTAAAAAGAAAACATACAGTGCGGAGATAAAAAACAACAACCATGGAAAGGCCGGAAAATGAAGATCAAAAAAAGTAAAATTTATTATATCTTGATTTTTATTCTGGTATTGTTGGTTATGCATTTTCTTTACTCTCCTTTTTGGGGGAAGTTTATCTACCCCTTTCCTTACAAAGATGAAATCCATCGATCAGCCCTCGAATATGATCTCGATCCCTATCTTTTAGCAGCGATTATCCATGTTGAAAGCGGATTTGATCCGGCTGCGGTATCTCCCAAAGGAGCTCGTGGATTGATGCAGATAATGCCGGAAACGGCAGAATGGGCTGCCGGAGTTATGGAATTTGAGGCCTTCAATCAAAATTTATTATTTGAACCGGATCATAACGTCAGGATCGGTTCATGGTATCTTTCAAGCTTGATGCGGCAATTCAATGATGATCTGATTGTTGTACTGGCCGCCTATAACGGTGGAAGGAATCGAGTAAACCGCTGGCTCTCCGATGGAATCTGGGACGGTCAAGTTGAAAATATCGATAAAATCCCCTTGTCGGAAACTCGTAATTATGTGCAAAAAGTATTGAATACGTACAATCAGTATCAGAACATTTACGAATAGTTTTTGATTAATTCAGGCCCTTGATATAAAATAAAGCAGAAGCAACGGTTATTGAAACGGGAGGAGCAGGGTATATGCACAGAGTAACATTGTTACGTGGCGATGGTTCGGGCCCCGATATATCAGCAGCGGTTTTAAAAGTGATAGATGGTGCCGGGGTCAAGATAGAGTGGGAAGAGGTTATTGCCGGAGAGGAAGCATTGAAGAGATATGGCACCCCCCTGCCCGATGAGGCCGTTGAATCGATCCGGAGAAACAAAGTTGCTCTTAAAGGGCCGCTTACAACTCCGGTAGGGACCGGTTTTCGAAGTGTAAATGTAGCCTTGCGGCAGAAGTTGAATCTTTATGCCAATTTAAGGCCGGCCAAGAGTTACCCCGGTGTTAGATCACATTATAAAGATATCGATCTGGTTGTAGTCAGGGAGAATACCGAGGGGCTTTATTCCGGGGTAGAGCATAAAGTTGGTGAAGATGCTGCGGAAAGCATCAAGATAATTACCCGCAAAGCCTCGGAGAATATAGTACGATTTGCATTTGACTATGCTGTCAGGAATGGAAGGAAGAAGGTCACGGCAGTACATAAAGCCAATATTCTCAAACTGAGCGACGGTCTTTTTCTGGAAGTGGCTCATTATGTGGCCAAGGAATACCCTGCGATAGAATTTGAAGATCGGATCGTGGACAATATGTGTATGCAATTAGTCCAGAAGCCCCATCTTTATGACGTCATGGTCATGCCCAACTTTTATGGAGACTTCATTTCCGATCTCTGTGCCGGCCTGGTCGGAGGAGTCGGATTGGCACCGGGAGCAAATATCGGGAAAGAGATAGCTGTTTTTGAACCTGTCCATGGCAGTGCACCCAAATATGCGGGAATGAACAAGGTAAACCCCAGTGCCATGTTACTTTCTGCCGTGCTCATGCTTGAGTATCTGGGAGAAGACAGGGCCGCAAAGCTTATCGAAAGCTCACTGGCAGCGATCATTGCCGGGGGTAAAGAGGTTACTTATGATCTGGGTGGAACGGCTAGCACTTCAGAGATGGCTAACGCGATAATCAGAAAGATGAAAGACCGGGAATAAACTTCCCGGTCTTTTTAAAAAATCTACTAAGGCAAATAGTAGCTATCATCATCAGCGTCCGGAAGGAATGCTTCGTCTCTTCTGGTCTTTTTAGAGTTATCAAGGGGCGGCAGATTGATCCCCAGCTCTCTTGAGATTTCTTCGCGGTATTTCTCGAGCTTGTTGATATCGATATTTCTCTTCTGTTTTCTACCCTTGTTAAATTTTTTTGCCAACTGCTTTTCCCTCCCTTCATCATTGAATCCTGATGCTTCCCTTTGGTTTAGTGTTTACTCATATCTTTTTCTTATCCATCGGTAAAGATGGGTGTTTTTTTAATCATAAATAATTTAATTATGGAAAATATAAAAGTGATGCCTTTTATTGAACCCGGATAAATTTAAGAGTTGAAAGGAAGTATGTTCATGGAAGAAAGAGAAAATGATAATGCGACGGTATTAACTCTGACCCACTCTGTTATCAAGTATGGTGCATGGTTGATAGGTTTGATCATCGTCTTATTTTTTATTTCCCGGCATGTTTTTCCTTTTATACAGGGACTTTTTTAAGGAAAGAAACAGAGTGCAATAATCATTGAAGAAGGGAGGGAAGAAAAGATGCTTACTACATTTCATACCATTCATATTGTCGTTGGACTGTGGATTGCTCTGGTTAATTTTACGGATATTCTGGCCCCCACAACCTTGGCCTGGAATAACTTTCTTCTGGGATTAGTAGTTGCAGCCTACAATGCCTACTATCTTTTTGCCCGGAAGGATGTTGATGTTGGCCACGAATAATTAAAGGATATCGATATTAAAAATAAAAGAGCTATTTTTTAGATAGAAGGATAGCTCTTTTTTTAAATGGGCCTTTAACACCATAATATTTTTCAAAAATCCAATTGTGATATATAATAGTATCGTTAATATATTAAGGGAGAGGTGTCCATGGATAGAAAAAACAGATCAAAGGATTCAAAAACCAAAAATCGCCGTGTGATTGTTCTGAATGAAGGACCAATCAGAGCATTAAAAGTTATGTCCTGGTTATTGATCATCATGGCCATATTAACGATTGTATACTGGATCCTATTTCATATGACGTCTATATTTTGGGTAAAGGATGTAGAGATGTTCAAGAACTTCAAGGCCCCCTTTCTATTGGGAAGTATCTGGTTGATAATTGTCTCTCTGACTGCAGGCATTCAATTGTTGGTGCAGAAAGAGGATGCTCTTGTATATGGTCTCTTAGCCGGGAGTACACTTGTAGCCATGGGGCTGATCCAGATTCATTTTAATATTATGCAAGGGGTCTATTCCAAACTGGGTTTGGCGATGGGCATAGAAACATTTATCAACCTGGCGACAATTATTTTCGGAGGTTATATCATTACTTTCTTCTGGAACAACCGCGAACATATATTGGAGCATAGAGACAGGGGACCAACTCCTCCGGTTAAAAGGAAAAAGAGGTGGTAAACCTCTTCTCGGGATAGAGATCCAATGGAAGCAGAGCAAGGGCAGATTGAACGCCCTTGTCCGGAAAGACTTGATGAGACTGGTTAAAAAATCGGCTCTCCGTTCAGAGAGCCGTTTGCTTACTTCATATATCACTGCTCTTACTATTCCATAAAGTATCTCGTTATCGCTTTGCTGATAGCCTGGGCTTGTCCATCCAGGAACCACTCCTGCCGGAGCAACGATTCGTCCTGATAGTTGGACAGGAAGGCGATCTCGGTCAGGGCCGAGGGGATCCATGGAGTACGGATTACATAATATGATCCATAGAGAACCCCGATGTTACGCAGCCCTGAACGGCTTACCATCTCTTCCTGAATCAGCGTCGCCAGCCGCCGGCTTGCTGTTCCCTGATAGTTGGTGTTGTAGTAGGTCTCCGTTCCACGGATGTTTGGATCCGGGTGTGAATTGGAGTGGATACTTACGAAAATATGTGCCCCGTTGTTATGGGCAATATTTACTCTTCCGGAGAGGGAAACATCATAATCTCCGGTACGGGTCAAGATCACGGTAGCCCCTTGTGCCCTCAGGTATCCTGCTACTTTTTGGGCTACGTTGAAATTGACTTTGCTTTCCCAAAGACCGGTGATACCTACTGCTCCGGGGTTGGAACCGCCATGACCCGGATCAAGACAGATAATTTTGCCCTGCAGGCCGGTTGTCTCGGGCGGCGGTTGAACAGCTGATCCACTGGTATAGGCCGCTGATATCCAGCCTGTTGAACCGTAACTAAGTCTAACGAGGAACCAACCATTTTCTTCGACCAGCACCCTTGCTTCCGTGCCGGCAGTTAATGCATCGAAATTAAGATAGCTGGTCCCCGGCCCTGATCTGATATTCAAGCCGGATGTATTGACCCAGACGGTCTTGGTTCCTTGCAGCGATATGCGGCCATCGGCCAGAGGATTGGATGTATACCGGCCGGAGACCCAACCGGTGGTCCCATCCGAAAGTCTTACCAGAAACCAACCATTTTCGGCAGCAAGAACAGAAAGTCTTGTACCCGTTGGAAGGACCGACATGGACCAGAACTGTGTTCCCGGGCCAATTCTGAAGTTTAACCCTGTCGTGCTGATGACAGTGTTGTTTGACGGATTTTCCACCTTGGTGTGGGTAGTATATGCGGCTGAGACCCAGCCCGTGGAACCATATGGGAGGCGGATAAGAACCCATCCGTTTTCCTCAGTTAACACCTTTGCTTCTGTGCCGGAAGCAAGCTGGTCGAAACCAAGATATTTTGTTCCCGGACCGGTGCGGATATTAAGGCTGCTCGCGGTAGTCTTGATCGAGCTGGTGCCCTCCAAGGAGATGCTGCCGCGAGCGGATGGGTTGGAGGTAAAGCCGCCGGAAACCCATCCCGTTGTTCCATCAGCCAGCCGCACTAATAACCATCCATTTTCAGAGGCCAGGACGGTCAGATCGGTTCCCCGGCTTAGCAGACCCATGGACCAGAATTGAGTCCCGGGACCCAATCGAAAGTTCAG
>JBASYW010000113.1:0-7916 GCA_049277715.1 Dethiobacteria bacterium
ATAGCAATGTTGGCAAACGGGCCGGCATGAACAAATGTCGGCTGGCCTTCAAGCGTCTGCAACAGATTGGGATTAAGCGCCTCGACCATCCAGGCGGTCATTGCTCCATCGACCTCCAGGTCTCCCGTGGTAACCGGGTTTCCCCGTTTATCATAGGCCACCACGATTTTACCCATACGCTCCCGCATATCTTTCAGGTCCCGGGCTACCGAAAGGATGGCCATGACCTCGGAAGAGACGGCGATGGCAAAACCGGAATTCATCATGAAGCCGTCCCGTCTGGTCCCCAGGCCAATGGTGATGTTGCGTAAAGCCTGGGCACAAAAATCGATGATCCATTTCATCTCCACGTTGCGCGGGTCGATATTTAATCTCTTCAATCCGCTGCGTTCCAGAAATGCATCCGAAGAATTGAACTCATGCTGGATCCGTGAGGTAAGGGCAACCATGGCAAGATTATGGGCATTCATAATGGCGTTAATGTCCCCGGTTAAACCGAGGGAAAAAGGAGTCAGGGGGATACATTGGGCCAAACCTCCCCCGGCGGCAGACCCCTTGACGTTCATGGTCGGCCCGCCCGAAGGCTGACGAATCGTGGCAATGGCTGTCTTCCCCCGTTTGCCCATGCCCTGCGTTAAACCCATCGTGGAAGTAGATTTCCCTTCCCCAAGGGGGGTAGGGGTGATAGCGGTCACATCTATGTATTTGCCATCAGGCCGATCCGCCAACCGGTCAAGAACTTTTTTAAAATCTATTTTGGCCACATAGTGACCATGCGGAAGCAGTTCTTCTTTTTCCAACCCCAGTTCATCGGCCAGTTGGTAAACCGTCTTCATCCGCGATTCTGCTTCTTCAGCAATTTCCCAGTCAGCATGCTTGGTAGGATCTAGTGACATTTAATTTCCTCCTTTATTAAGCATAGATTTTGTCGATCTTTGTAGGTTATCAGTCTTTCTTATCTTACTGAACGCCTCCTTTCGGAAATTTGTCCCAAATATCTATATTTTCCATCAAGTGTGGATAGAGTGAACATATCCTATTTTCTTCATAATTATTAATATTCCTGCTAACGAATGTGATACTTTCGATATTTTGTTGCATATTATTGGCGGTCTCAGACAAATAAACCCTTAATCGCACACGATAAAGGGTTATTTGAAAGGTATACTCGATGTTAAAAAACGAAACGCATTATTCCTCGGGATCAGCAGGCGGATGAACTCCGTTTTCAGTTTGGTCAGCCGTACTTTCAGCCGGAGGGTCCTGATCTATTTCCCTTTTACTCCTCCTCGTGGCGCTCTTGATATTATGGGGATCATCTTTCTCCCTTGCTTCTCTTTCCGCCTCTATCTCCTCAATTGTTTTCTCTTCTATGATCGCGGCGATCTCGTCAGATCCCAGCGTTTCTTTCTCGATTAATGCGGTGGCAAGTGCATCCAGCTTATCCCGGTTTTTTTCAATGATATCCTTGGCATGGTGATAGCAACGATCAACGGTTGAACGTATCTCCGTATCGATTGCTTTGGCAATGTCTTCACTGAAGTTACGATCACGGGCAAAATCCCGCCCCAGAAATACCTGATCATATTTTTTGCCCAAAGTAATGGGGCCCAGTTTATCGCTCATGCCATACTCCATGATCATCTGGCGCACGATGGCCGTGGCCCGTTCCAGGTCGTTCTGCGCTCCGGTGCTGATCTCATTGAGTACCAGTTCCTCGGCCACCCTGCCTGCCAACAGGGTGCTGACCCGATCCAGAAGTTCTGAACGGGTCATGTAATAACGATCTTCTTCGGGAAGCATCAACGTAAAACCGCCCGCGCGGCCACGGGGGATAATCGAAACCTTGTGCACCGGGTCCGTATTGGGCAGAAGATAGCCGACCAAAGCATGTCCGCTCTCATGAAAAGCAACCAGTTTCTTTTCAAAATCACTGATGACCCGGCTTCTCTTCTCTGTCCCCGCAACCACACGGTCAATCGCCGCCTCAAGTTCCTCCATACCGATATGCTGTTTATCGTTTCGTGCCGTAAGCAGGGCGGCCTCATTCATGACGTTCTCGAGATCGGCGCCGGTAAAACCGGGAGTTCGCCGGGCGATGACTTTCAAGTCTACCGTTTTATCCAACGGTTTTTTACGGCTATGAACCTTCAATATCTCTTCGCGCCCTCTTACATCGGGATAATTAACGGTGATCTGCCGATCGAAACGGCCCGGCCGTAACAGAGCCGGATCAAGAATATCCGGACGGTTTGTAGCCGCGATAATGATAATGCCTTCGTTTCCATCAAATCCATCCATCTCCACAAGAAGCTGATTGAGGGTCTGCTCCCTTTCATCATGACCGCCCCCCAAACCCGCACCCCTCTGCCTGCCAACGGCGTCAATCTCATCAATAAAGACAATACAGGGAAAATTCTTCCGGGCATTTTCAAACAGATCCCGGACCCTCGAGGCCCCCACACCCACAAACATCTCCACAAAATCAGAACCGCTGATACTGAAGAAGGGGACATCGGCCTCACCGGCAACTGCACGTGCCAGCAACGTTTTCCCCGTTCCCGGGGGACCGACCAACAGAACGCCTTTGGGGATCCTGGCCCCGATGGCGATATATTTCTTCGGATCCTTCAGGAAGCCCACAATCTCTTCGAGTTCGGCTTTTTCTTCATCGGCACCGGCAACCTCTTCAAAAGTCACCTGTTTGCGGTCGGCATCGTGCAACCGCGCTTTACTCTTGCCAAAATTCATGACCCGAGTACCGCCGCCTTGAGTCTGCTGCATAAAGAAAAAGAAGAGTCCGATCAGAAGGAGGAAGGGGATCATATAGGTCAGGGTACTCCACCAGGGCGTGCTTATTTCGCGAGCTTCGAAACGGATATTGTTGGCCTCCAGCCGTTCGGTCAAATTATCATCTTCGGGTTTGGTCGTCTTTATTTTTTTTACCATTTTGCCGCGGATTTTTTCCGCTTTCTCAAGTTCTGCTTCAATCTCCATCCCCTCGAGCACAACCCTCTTTATCTTTTTTTGTTCAACCATGTTGATAAAATTGGGGATGTAATCTATACGCTGAACTTCCTCACGACCCTGGAAAAAGCTTATCAGGGCAATGACCACAATGGCGATAAGAAGATAAAATGTGGCGTGGCGCATAAACGGATTCAAATAATGCCCTCCTCAATGTGTGCATCTTAGATATTTAAAATCTGTTTTATTCTAACATATAAACATGCCCATGCAAACTCTGAATGATCTTTTCTTGAACAAAAGGGCCTCTGCTAAATAAAATAGATGTCCGGCAATTGACGGTATTTTTCATTATGATCCAAACCATAACCAACCACAAAATAATCCGGAATAATAAAACCCCGGTAATCCGCCTCGATATCGATACGCCGTTTCTCGGGCTTGTCCAGAAGCGTAACGATCCTGATCGATCGGGGCAGACGCTGCTTAAGGTTATTGGCGATGAACTGCAGTGTCAATCCGGTATCAACTATATCTTCCACGACAACGATATCCAGGCCTTCAATACTCCTGTCCAGATCCTTGATAATCCGCACCACCCCCGAAGTTCTGGTTGAATCCCCATAGCTGGATACAGCGATAAAGTCTATCTCCGCGGGGATCTCAATGAACCTGATCAGATCTGCAAGAAAGACTACCGCGCCTTTCAGCACGCCAATAAACAGAACCTCTTTCCCCCGATAATCCTCATTGATGACCCTGGCAATCTGCTGTACTTTTAAATTAATCTCTGTCCGTCCGATAAGTATATTTTCTTTCTTTAGCATTCTTCATCCTTCCTATTTTTATGATCGGGCTTGAATCTGATTACCAGTGCCCGCCGGGTTCCCGTCGTGATCCGGAAAGGATGAGCAATGCCCAGCCCGGTAACCCAGGCAATATCGGTTCCGGACACTACCAGAGGCAGGTGATCCCTCTCCTGCCGGGGTATCTTGCGATCAATAAGATAATCCTTCAACTTCTTTTTACGACCATCCATCCCCAGAGGCCGGAAACGTGCGCCGGCCCAACGGCAGGTGACTGCAAGGGGCAGACTCAGCCGTTCATAATCCAGATAAGCCTCCCTCCTATCGTCCGGAGGCCAGCTCAATTCCCGGGGATCCTTTATTACGGTTTCGTAAATCCCTTTGATATCAGGAACAGAAGTGATACCCGGCACGTTCAGAACAACCGCTTCCATGACGAACCTCTTCCTCCGGGATTCTGTAGCCATCACCAGCCCCGCGGCGGTGATATAAGCCCTTCTGTGGTGGGGAAGCTGAATTTCCTTCCCCACCCGATTCTCATGGAGCAGATACTCGAGAGCTTCGATATGTTTGCTCTCCGGAACCGTGTCCTCATCCCGGTTGATCCTCTGCCAGGCTATCCTCAGGATCCGACGTCTGAGGGCGGTATGCAGTTTTTGGACCATTACCGCATCAATAATCACTTTATCCTTACCCTGTTCACGCGCATATTTCTTGTAAAGAAGAAAGGCCTTCCGATGCAGATATGCCCCCTCTTCTCCGGCCAGGGCGGAGAGACGGGAAACGGCTTCGCCGATCCGCGGATTGTATTCTCGGGCCAGATAGGGGATCAGTTCGAGACGGATCTTGTTCCGAAGATATACGGGTTCAAGATTGCTGAGGTCACAGACAGGTTCAAGCCCGTTTTCATGGCAGCAGGCAATGATTTCATCCTTGCCGGTTTCCAGCAGGGGACGCACCAGCTCAATCCCTTTATGGCGGCGGATAACCTTGATGCCGGCCAGCCCGTCCAGGCCGGTCCCGTTGATAATGTTCATCAAAATCGTCTCCACCTGGTCATCGTGATGATGAGCTGTGGCAATCTTGTTGGCGCCAAAATAAGCAGCCGCCTTTTTAAAGAAGATATAGCGGCAGAAACGTGCCGCCGCCTGCACCGATAAACCTTTTTTTTGCCGGTAAAAAGCGGTATCGACCCTGGCACCGTAAAAAGGCAGGCCCCATTTCCCGGATAACGCACGAACAAACTCGAATTCCCGGGAGGCCTCGGCACGGAGGCCGTGATCCAGGTGGGCGACATATATCCTGATCCCCAGCTCCGAACGAAGCTGAAGCAGAATATGGAGCAGACACAAAGAATCGGGGCCGCCGGAAACACCTGTCAGAACCTTATCCCCCGGCTGAAAAAGTTTGTGGCGATCAATTGTCTTCCGTACTTTATCTTTGACCATCAAAACCTATACTCCCCTTTTAAGAAAAAGATAAGCAATCTTTCGGCGAAGATTGCTTATTAATTTAATTAGAGGTGAGTGAAATTCCTGCTTGTGGTTTTTTATACGCTTATATAATCCCCACTTTTTCTTTTTTAAATTCCTTTTTTTCTTTATTTACCTGCCGGTTTAAAGGGATTATACGACAGGCTATTACCGTCATGTCATCATACTTATCTTCAGCCTTGCAACGGAGCATAGCTTCTTCCAGGATTCTTTCGGCCACGATCTCGGGATGGTTGTATTCACAATAGTTCAGGAAGTTAGACAACCAGGCGTCCGATTTTCCATATACCCCATCCGAGACCATGATATAAAGATCGCCGATCTGGATCTTGATGCTCTTCTGTTCAACTTCCAGATGAGAAAGGATGCCCAGAGGCAGGGATGCCGCGCCTATTTTGTTCACATCTTTCCCCCTTTTTTGGAAACTGGGGGCGGCACCGATTTTAATTGACTCGATCTCACCTGTGCTCAGATTGATGAGCGCCAGGTCCACAGTGGCGAAGAACTCTTCCAGCGTACGGAGCTGGAGCAGGGAGTTGACCACTCTGATAACCATATCTTTGCCAAAACCGGCCTCCAACATCTTTTCAATGAGCCTTACCGCCGCTTTGCTCTCGGCTCGGGCTCGCGGCCCATGCCCCATGCCGTCGCTAAGGACCAGGACCTGCAAGTTTTCCCCGAACTCAAAAAAGCTATAATAATCTCCGCAGACTTTCTGCCCTCTTCCCGGCTTCTGAGCCACACCGACCTCTACAGTAAAGAGAGGAAAGACTCTTTCATTTGCGGGAGGCAAGGAATCGGTCTTGATCTCTTCAGCCATCTCATCCATTATGTGGGATACTCCCCTCAGTTGGCTGGAGACCAGACTCCTTTCTTCCGTCAATTTGTTTACCCAGTAACGGTTAGCCTTCCACACTTCTCTACTGCAGTTTATGGCCGTCAGCAATGATGCCGGACTACGGCACTTCACCCTGAAATCCGGGGAGAGATGATACTCTTTGATCTCTCCTTCCGTCTGCGCCAACAGATTGATTATCCAGCGAAAATTCCGGTAAAAGTCTTTTCCCCAGCATCGATCCTTCAACAGGCATGTCTTGCAGGCACGATTTACGATATCGTTAATAAACGGTGCCATCTCCGCCTCGACAGGACGCTGCTCATTACCGGCAATCTGGCTGAAACTCTCGGAAAGCTCGGAAAACAGATTGGATAAGCGTTGAACTTTCAGGGCAACTTTATCGAGGTATTCTTTCTCCCTTTCCCTTGCATACGTAGCCATCCCCCGCGGTAATTTCCCGGAAACCCATTGATAGAACGCCGAGGGGATAAGGAGGAATATCCCCAGCGCCAACAAATTATCCAGCTTGTAAACTTCCGAGAAAGCAGATGGCTCCAGCAAGGCGAAGAAGGGAAATGAAAGAATATATCCCGATGCCGAACCCAAGCGCCCAAACTGTCGCATAAAGCCGGTCCAGAACCCGCTAAAAGCCAGGGACCCGATTACCAGATAAAGGTAGGGGTTTCCCAACCCCAGGATTATCCCTACGATTACGCCCATAGCGGCTCCTCCCCCGGCGCCAATAAGATAAGCAGACATCAACAGCAACAACTTGCTAAACAGACTGACGATAGAAATCCCGGCAACCTCCAGGGTTCCGATTCCTATCAATGCGAGGGAGAATAACAGGAATACGGCCAGGACCTCCTCCACCGTCAAATCAGGACGATCCCTGATCCTGGGCAGCTGCCCGATTACGTGCACGGCCGGCACCAAAGTTATGGACACCAGTAATCCGATGAGCATCTCCAATCCCAGGAATGCACCATCAAGTGATCCGGCAATTCCGGATACCAGTATAGGTGAAGACAAAACTATCAGCAGCCCCACCGATATAACCAGGGAACTCTTTTTCTTCCACAGGCGGAGGCATAAGGCCTCCCAGAGCCAGACCATGAAAATGGCCACCAGAAGATGCCCCGCCGATAACCATCCCAATACGGTCGCCCTTCCCAGTAATACCGTAGCCGCCACCAGATAGCTTTGCACCGGTTTCTCCCGTAACATGATCAGCCAGAAGATAGCCCCAAAGGTTGCCACTTCACCCATAAGGGTTGCTCTGCCGAGCAGAAAGCCGAGCATGGCCAGGAGAAGGAGCTCCCCTTTGGACAGAGCTTGTTCCTTTAAACCGGCAATCCAACGGGCCAACCGCCACCGGATCATCTTTAAACTCAATCGGTCATTTACCGTTATTGAAGATCCTGTATATAGGGACTCTTCTTTCAAATAAACAACCTCCTTTTCCTGAACGCCTGGAACCCCATTATAGATGATGGCCATAAGATTTTATGTCATAATTGGGCGGGGCTGAAATAATTTTTTCCGACAATAATTCCATATTTTTATCATTATCATGATGATGATGCTATTTATTATGGAGGCAACCTCAACGTTGGTCATATATTTTGGCAATATCGGTTAGTACTTTACGAAAAAAGAAGATGAAAATTAATAATCAGTGAAGAAATTCTATTGAGAGAGGTGATAATTCACGATAATATGGCCTCGCGCCACTTGAACGGCAATGATTTCAGGGGCCCAAAAAAGAAAAAGCCCCTCGGGCAATTATCGACGGGTCCAATATTTAAGGAT
>JBASYW010000114.1:0-13008 GCA_049277715.1 Dethiobacteria bacterium
TCCCTCGAGTATCTTGGAGTAATTGTTATTCTGCATATAGGGAAAGAACGGCAGGTAGATCGCCAGAATGAGCACAATAATTCCGCCCCAGATCAGAAAAAAGCGCCGATTAAGCCGCAGCTCTTTACGGATTATATTGATGGACATCTTACCTTACCCTTTCTTCTTCCGCCCCGTACATGGCCATGAACAGATCTTCGATGCTCGGGTCGGTAATTTTTATATATTCCAGGTCCAGCTTTGAGAGATGACGGATGATTTCATCGGCCGCGGCCTGGATATTCAGCTGATAAAAGCCGGGATGGCCTTCCACAGGCTTGGGCTTCCCCCATCGGGACGGCAACCGATCCGGCAGGCACCCGTCTGCCTGGCGCAGCGTCAATATTTTCATTTTACGTCCGGGAAGCTCATCCAGAGGGTCAACCCGGATAAGCCGCCCTTCCCTGATAATTCCGACCCGGTTGCAGATACGTTCTATCTCATCCAGAACGTGGGTGGAGAAAAAAACAGTCATCCCTTCATGATTCAACTCGGACAATAATTGAAAAAATTCCTGTTTTATCAACGGGTCGATCCCGCTGGTCGGCTCGTCAAAGATGGCCAGACGAGGTTTATGCAGCAGCGATTGGATCATCCCCAGCTTTTTACGGTTTCCCGTGGAATAAGTACGGATGCGGCGCGAGGGGTCGAACTGCAGACGTTCTACAAGCTCTTCCACCCAGCGTTTATCCACCTGGTCATAAAAAGCAGCAGCGTAGTCGATCAACTCCCGGCCGGTCATCTCCGGATAATAATTCACCTCGCTGGGCAAGTATCCGACCCGGCGGTATAGATCGCCTCCTCTGGCGGGAACCGGCGTATCGAAGAGTAACACTTCGCCGGCTGAAGGGCGGATCAAGCTGAGCATGACCCGGATAGTAGTGGTTTTTCCGGCACCGTTAGGCCCGATAAAACCAAAGATCTCTCCTTCTCCTACTGAAAAAGTAAGATCGGAGACGCCGCGCACCGGCCCATAAAATTTGGATAAATTGTGCACGGTTATAGCATCCATACGGTCTCTTCCTTTCTTTACAAACTTCCGCCCTTTTTCTATTTATTCTATCCTTCCAACGGATTGGCAGTCAAGATTATTCCTGATTCCTGCCTTTAAACAGAACATGAATCAACCGTGAGCACAGGAGGCTATAAAATAACATCTACAATACCCGAAGTTAACAGCTTGCCTAAAATAATAATTCCTTTAAAATAAAAGGTAGCGGCCCCGGCGGCCATAATAGTCCGCCGGATTACCGGTATCATCCATGACGGTGCGCCTGTATTCCGGCCGGCCGGACAGTCAGTTCCCCGGCCCCATATTATTTGAAAGGATTGATCACGATCAATATTATTCCCAGACCGGCGGAAGCCACAGAAAAAGACGGTGTTTTTTTAATTGATGAGCACAAATCGATGTTCCATGATCCGGATTTTATAGAGGCCGTAAAATTTTTTAACCTTTACATACATGATTTAAAAGGCTATACCTTGCCGGAAGGCGCACAAAATACGGCGGAGATCGGATTCTTAAAGGATAGCCGCCTCCCTGATGAGGGCTACGAGATCGAGATAACCAAAAGCAATATCATCGTTAAAGCCTCCACTGCCGCCGGCTGCCTCTATGCGATCCAGACTTTAAGGCAGCTCGCCAAGCTTGATCTTTTAAGGAAAGATGAGGACATCCTGCTCCATTGCGGCATCATAAAAGACAGGCCGCGTTTCAAGTGGCGGGGATTGATGCTCGATGAAAGCAGGCATTTTTTCGGGAAAGATGAGGTCAAAAGGATTCTCGACCACATGTTGATGAATAAATTAAATGTTTTTCACTGGCATTTGACCGATGATCAGGGGTGGCGCATCGAAATAAAAAAATATCCTTTGCTGACGGAGATCGGTTCCGTTCGCCGGGGCACTCATATCCATGGCTGGCAGAGGGCCGACCTGGACAGGGATGTTATCTGGGAAGAATATGGCGGCTTCTACACGCAGGAAGATATAAGGGAGATCGTGCAATATGCCGGTGAAAGAAATATATCCATCGTCCCGGAAATCGATATGCCCGCCCATTTTGCAGCGGCCATGGCCGCCTATAAATATCTGGGCTGCCGCGAGCTGGAGCGTGAAGTTCCCTTTTACTTCGGGGGCAAGATCCCCTTGAAGATGGGGATCAAAGATTGGAACCGCAGCTCCTGCGCGGGAAAAGAAAGCACCTATCGCTTTATCTATGATGTGATTGATGAGATCGTAACTTTATTTCCCTTTCCCTACTTTCATATCGGCGGTGACGAGGCACCCAAAGATGAATGGAAAAAATGCCCCCACTGCCGGAAAGTCATAAAAGAAAATGGATTGAAAAATGAAGAAGAGTTGCAGAGCCATTTCAATAACCGCATCGCCGCATACCTCCGCGAGAAAGGCTGCCGGTTGATCGGCTGGAATGAAATTTTGAACACCCCCATTCTGGATCGATCCATTATCGGCCAGTACTGGACACCCCAAAGGGATAAGTGTGCGGAGAGATATGTCAATGAAGGCGGCACCCTGATTATGAGCCGCCACCACGCTTTTTATTTTGATATGCCCTACGCAATGGTCCCGTTACAGAATACCTACAATTTTGAGCCGGTGCACCAGGGGATAAAGCCTGCAAGTGAAAAAAGAATCATGGGCCTGGAAGCGCCGATATGGACCGAATGGATTGACGGCCGGGAAAAGCTTGATCTCAATCTGTTTCCCCGGATGCAGGCACTGGCCGAGGTCTGCTGGACCCCGAAAGAAAACAAAGATTTTGAAGATTTTTTACAAAGACTGAAGGAATACAAGTTAGTTCTGAAAAAACACGGGGTCAATTATGCCCGAGATCATATCTCCATGCCCAACTGCCGGATCAGGAGAGCCCGGGATGTTAATTTGTGGCATCGCAAGGACCAGCATTTTGAAGTGCGGAGAAACAGAACCTCCGGCTAGCTGCTGCCCCGGGCCCGCCGGACGATCAGGTGTTGTTTTTAACGAAATCATCCAGATCAACGCCTATACCGTTATTTTTTCGGGAATATTCGGCGGCAAAGGCCATGACATGGCTCATGATGGAATTGCTTATGGACGTCTTCAGGTCGTCATTAAACAAGCTGTTGATGATCCCCCGGTCTCCGCCGCCATGGGCGCCGGCAAGGGCGCTGGTTCTGATCTTCCTGACCGGACGGCGGTAATTATAAGCTTTCAGGTATATTTTATTGTTCTCCAACCGCCCGTCAATCTGACCGTCGGAGCCTCTGATCGTTATCTTTCTTTCCAGATCACGTGAGAAAGCGGTCATGGTCAGGGTTGCATTTACGCCGTTTGCAAATTTCATCTGCGTAACCTGGTGGTCGACCACATCATTGTCCGTCCTGAAGACGCAGCGGCCGTAAGGGCCGTGCTTTAGCGCGGCCTCCAGCTTGGGGAGGGTGGCAATCCCATCCTCGGGCAATACGGAGTAGGGCCAGAAATATTTTTTCCGTGGTATTATAATCCGTTTGAAATTATCCAGATAAATCTTCTTGGCGCTGTAAGGGCAGGTATCCACCAAGGTACAGCCATCGAGGCATCTTTCCGTGGAGCCTTCCGGCGTATTCTCCGCCTTGAAGTAATTGAGCTCCCCGTTTGACCAGACCTTGATGCACCCGGAGCCGGCCAGCCATTGCAAAATATCCAGATCATGACAGCATTTTGAAAGGATCATGGGATTGGATCTTTCCTCATTACCCCAGTTGCCGCGGACAAAACTATGCGCCTGATGCCAAAAACCCACATTTTCAACCTGCTCGATGGATATGATTTTGCCGATCGGGTTTTTTTCCAGAACTTCCTTCAGTTTCAGATAAAATGCGGTATATCTTAATACATGACAGACGGTTACCTTTCTGTTCAGTTCAAGGGCCCGCCTCTCGATATCGATACAGTCTTTCAAAGTCGTGGCCACCGGTTTTTCCAGGAGTATATCATAGCCCAGATCCAGGGCTTTCATGGTCATCCGGTGATGCAGCCGGTCCTGCGTGCAGATAAACAGATAATCGGCCAGTTTTCCCCGGGCAAAAAATTCTTCCTCGCTTGAAAACAACATCTCTTCCGGCAAACGATAATCATGCCCGGCCACGTTGAGCCGATCCCTGTTGGGGTCACATACAGCTACAAATTTGCCCCTTGAGCTTGCATTTCTGGCGTAGACCAGGCCCCTCTGACCATAACCGATAATTGCAAATGTTTTCATTTGAATGAACCTCATCCTTTACCATGTTTATGTTTTTATGTGCTATATGAAGCTGTATGGAAGCGCCACTGCAGACAGTAACAGAGGTAATCCGGGCTGTATGTTTGAAAGTACCCGAACGCCCTGAATTTACGATATAATATGCCTTCTTTTTTGTCAATAAAAAGGTATTCTCATCGGGAGGAAGCGTCGGTCTTTTTTATGGTCATCCTGAGGGAGCTTTTTTTTTCTGTCATCCTGAGGGAGCGGACGCGCCGGCGGACGCGACCGAAGGATCTTGACCACTCCCGTCCCGCTTTTGCCGGGCAGAATGAAATATACACCAGCCCCACGTTATCTTACTTGCCGTATACCTCTACGTTGTACTCCCAAATTGCAGCATCATCCTGGGTGGAATATAGGATGATGCACGAAACTATTCGCTCCGCTCAAGATCCTTCGCTTCGCTCTGGATGACAGGATAAATAAATGGAATGACAGAATAAAAGCCGGTATAACAGAAAAGGGTGGGAGGGAGCGTCAGCGACCGAAGGATCTTGACCACCACAGTACCTCCATCATCATTCGGAACGGAATAACCTAGGTCCCGCGTTATTTTCCCTTTCACATTCCCCATTGTCTTATTTCTGAACAAACCAACTGAAATATGCGACTATGATATAGTGCCTCTATTTATGGCGGGTGTTCTATCCCGGGGCTTTATGATATATTAACCATAATAAAGGAAAATCAGGTTGATTCATGTAAATAAACCCCCGCAGAAAAAAACCGTCAAGAAAGGCGGAAATGGGTATGCTGAAATTATAAAGAAAACAAGGAACAACGATTATTAAAATATATATCGGTCCCGAAAATTTCAAGGAGGTGGGAAGATGGCGAAGGCTAAAGTAAAGGCCGGTACCAAAACCGGTTTTTCTTTAATAAAGTTGGGATTAGCGGTTTTGATTGTGCTGAACATGGCCTTGACGGTGATGGGAGCGTATTACCTGGCGGGGAAGGGTTGTGTTGCTTTCCGGAACATCATGGGCGCTGTGATGATAACGGCCTGGCTTGGCAACACTTTGCTGGCGTACCTGAGCGGCAGGAAAGCCGCGATTACGGGGAATACCGGCAGTAACAGGGATAAACTGTCCACCGTTTATCTGGCGGCGGCGACGTTGGCGATGCCAAATATGCTGGGAGGCAGTCTGCTGCTTTCCGGTTCTTACTCCGAAGCGTTTGGCGATAATATTATCTGGTATATGATGATTTACCTCGGATATTTTAGCCTGCCGTTACTGGGGGCGGCCCTCGCTTATGTTAATCTGGCGGCGGGAAAGGATAACCCCGTTTTTAGAGGCAGGATAAAGAGGCGCAGCATGTTGTCTGCCGCAGTCAAAGCGCTGCCGGCCCTCTTGCTTGCTTTCGGGTTATTGCTGTGTTTCGTATTGTTATCGCCTTTTCCCACTCACGAGGTGCTGGAACTGATTGTGCCCCAGTTCGCCCTATTTCTGGCCTTTGTTTTTCTTAACGCTTCACTCCTGTTGCAAAAGCTGCACAAAAATGATAATCAAAACACGTTGTCGGCAGTTACCGGAATTGCCGGCCTTATCATCTTTATAGTCATGCTCCTGCCGGTTTTGTGTATGCCCCCTGCGATGAGCAAAGCGGAGGAAGAGTTCTCCGCTGCCTTTGGCCATGATTGGGAAGAGCGGCTCGGCGCCGATACCCTTATACATTTCATGGCGTCGCGTTTTTCCCTGCCGTCTTACTTCCTCGGTGTTCCTTCCGGAAGCTTCCGGGTTGAAAAAGACATCCTGTACTATGAGGAGCCATCGGGCATTGATGATGGCATTGCCCTGTATTTTGATGCCTACCTGCCTCCCGAGGGCAGCCGGGGCCTTCCCGGAAACAATTCCGTCCTTATAAGAATTCACGGGGGCGGCTGGCAGTCGGGGGGCAAGGGGCTACGCAATATGATGCAGATGAACAAGTATTTTGCCGCGCAGGGTTACACGGTTTTTGATGTGCAGTACGGCCTGAGCGACCGGCTGGGCATAGTTGGCGGTGTCATGCGTGCCCCGGAACATGTCATGGGACCGTTTACGGCCGATGACATGGTGCGACACCTAGGGATTTTTACCCACTATCTGGAAGAGCATGCCGCCGATTTTAATGCCAACCTCAATTCGGTCTTCATCTCGGGCGGCTCGGCCGGGGGACACCTTTCCACGGCGCTGGCCCTGGGGTTAAGCGGCGGGGATTATACCGAATTATTCAGTTCAGCTCTGACAGTCAAAGGGTTTATACCTTTTTATCCCGGCAATGACGCGGGCCTGCTCCACAGCATCGGCGGGGCCGATGAATGGATGGACGTGAAGAAGCTTGTTTGCGCCGATAGCCCTCCCTGCCTGATTTTCCAGGGAACCCACGACAGCATTGTGCCGCCGGAAGTTTCTTGCTCTTTTAAGGATAGGTATGAAGAAGCAGGGGCCGGCGAGTGCGCGGTTCTGGTGATGCCCCTTGCTGGCCATGCCGCCGATCTAAGCTTCACGAGTTATTATAACAGCATGTTTCTCTATTATATGGAGCGGTTCATGGCGCTTTACCAATAATCTGTTCTAATCAATAAATTTTCCTGGAAAGCGATGGGATACCTTCCCTGTCACTTTAACGGGCGGGTTGTAATACAATTCAGAGATGACGGTAAAAATATCCACATCGTTTTCAAGCCGGATCAGACCGGATATCAGATTGCTTTTCCAGGGAGGGTAAATGATGACGATGAAACTGTTAAATGGACCTGCCCGAATCTGGACTTCGGCAGTAACAGCCATAAAAAAAACGGTGGCCATGGTGACGGAAATTCCCCGCTTCCGGCGCTACCACATCCATGAATATCCTTTCACCCCCACGGCTCATGAGGTGCAGGCGGATGACAGCGTGCCATTCCGCCTGCCGGACGAATTGAGAAATAATCCCGATCGGGGATTTCGCGGGGAGATTTATATCACCCTCGGCAGCAGGAAGGCTTACCCTGCCGGTGAGGAGACCTGTACCGAGCATCTGGAAGCGGCAATGGCCAAATATCGTCGGGAGAACATACAGTTGTATCAGCTGTATGTCTATCTCCACGAATATTACGACCGTCCGCTGACCGAAGAGGCGTTGCGGCAACTGACCGACTTCCTGTTGCTCCTGCAAAAACGGGGCATACGGGTGCTGATGCGTTTTGCCTATGAATATGACAGACAGATCAGAAAAGGACCCACTACCGGCCGCATCGTAGCCCACACCGATCAGCTCCGCCGATGGTTCCGGGAGAACGCGTCGCTGGTGGACAAGACGGTCTATGCGATGCAGCTCGGCATGGTCGGTCTCTGGGGCGAAGGCCATTCAAGTGTGCATCTGCATGACAAACGGACGATTACCGATGCCGTGCTGGCGATGGTTCCCGAGACCATGGTCGTGATGATGAGATATCCCTCCTATCTTTCCGCGGTATCCGACCGGTATGAAAGCAGGAGCAGTATCCACGATGATTACCTGGTGGGTATCGAACATCGATGGGGGATGATCCCTTTCCATCATCCTGACTATGAGGCCCTGATCCGTAAATGCAAATTTTCATTGACTGACGGAGAGATGCCCTGGGGAGCGGATAAAACCGTGCCGCATATCGATCCCATCCTGTTTTTGCGTCAATGTGTAAACTATGGATTACGGACACTCAGTATCGAGCATAACTACCGGGAAGATGGTCACACCTACCACCTCGAAAAATGGAAACAGGTGATGCTGAGTGCCTCGCAGCTGGAGGAAAATAATTTTCCCTATCTTCCCTGTGCATTAACCGAAGAAAGGATCTCGGTCTATGATTATCTGGAATTGCATCTGGGATACCTGCTGGCGGCCACCAATCTGCGGCAGTATGATGGCCGGATCGAGTTTGATCTGGTCAACTACGGGATGGGGGCTCCGCTTTACTTTGAAATGGAAACAAGGATTGATGGCAAGGAGGCGGTGATGGAGTTCAACCCGACGGATTTGCGGCAGTTTTCAGCGATGCATCTCACTTTTAACTGTACTTCGGAACTGGCGATCCGATTCAGGCATATCCGTGATCATTCACTCCATATCCGTCTCGCCAACGATGTGCCCTACAAAGACGGTTACCACTACTTCCTGTTTTCAAAAAAATAAACCCCCGTATATGGGGGGGTATCGGAAGTTTAAAGGATCATGGAAAGGATACAGGCCGGAGTTTCATCCCCGAGTTGCACTCTACGGCCCCGATTTTTTCGGGACAGACCTCCGCGCAGATCCCGCACCGGTTACACAGGTCTGCATCGATCACATGCGGCTCCTTTTTCTCGCCGCTGATCGCTCCGGCCGGACATACTTTGAAGCAGAGGCCGCATCCCCGGCATTTATCCTTATCGATATGGTAGGTGATCAGGTGCTTGCAGACAAGCGCCGGACATCGCTTCTCCCTGATATGCGCTTCGTATTCCGCACGAAAATATTTGATCGTGCTCATGACTGGCTTGGGGGCCGTCTTGCCCAACCCGCAGATCGCCGTGCGGGTGATCGATTCGCCCAGTTCCTGAAGCAGCTCGATATCTCCTTCTTTCCCTTTCCCGGCACAGATGTCAATTAAAATATTGAGCATCTGTTTTGTACCCAGACGACAGGGAACGCATTGCCCGCAAGATTCATCCACCGTAAAATTCAAGAAGTAACGGGCCACATCAACCATACAGGTATCTTCGTCCATGACGACCATCCCGCCGGAACCCATCATCGCCCCGGCACCGACCAGGGAATCAAAGTCCACGGGAAGCCCCAGCATTTCTTCCGGGAGGCATCCTCCCGAAGGGCCGCCGATCTGGACCGCCTTGAACTTTTTTCCGCCCATGATCCCGCCACCGATATCGTAAATTATCTTCCGCAGCTCGATGCCCATGGGTACCTCAATCAGACCGCTGCGCCTGATCTTGCCTGTCAGGGCGAAGACGGCCGTCCCTTTGCAATTTTCCGAGCCGATACCGGCAAACCATTCGGCACCTTTCAACAGGATCCGGGGAACAACCGCAAAAGTTTTAACGTTGTTCAGGAGTGTCGGCCGGCCATGCAGGCCCTCCTCGGTCGTGCGCGGGCGAGGCAGGGGCCTGGGCATCCCCCGTTCTCCTTCAATAGACATGATCAGCGCCGTTGATTCGCCGCACACGAATGCCCCGGCGCCCTGAAATATCTTCAGATCAAAGTTGAAACCACTGCCCAGAATATCGTCCCCCAGCAGGTTTCTCTCCCTTGCCCGGGAGAGGGCCTTCCTGAGGCGGGAGACCGCCAGCGGATATTCCGCCCGCACATAAATATATCCCTCCGCAGCGCCGATTGCATAACCGGCGATGGCCATCCCCTCCAGAACGGCATGGGGATCACCCTCCAGCACGGACCGATCCATAAATGCCCCGGGATCACCCTCATCGGCATTGCAGATCACATATTTGGGCCCTTCGATTTTAAGGCATGAATTCCACTTTCTGCCGGTAGGAAAACCGGCCCCGCCCCGGCCTCTCAGTCCGGATGCGGTGATCTCGGCGATGATATCCTCCGGCTTGTTTTCCAATGCGGAAGCAAGGCCCCGGTATCCATCCCCGGCTATATATTCATCGATATCCTCAGGATTGATATCGCCGCAGTTTTGCAGGATCACCCGCTGCTGTTCGGAATAAGCGGGATCATCCCCAAGGCGGGGAATTCCCCTGAACCCTTCTTCACCGACTATCCCCAAAGCAAGATCGGGGCGCGGATCATCTCCAAGCAAGTAATCTTCGATCAGGCTTCCCGCCTTGTCAGGGGTGATATGCCCATACCTGATACGCGGATAGCCCGGCCTGATAATATCCACCAGCACTTCGGAGTGGCACAGGCCGGCACATCCTACGGGACGGATATCGGCATCGATCTCATGATTACGCAATGCCCTCTCGATTGCTTTTATTACCCCCAAAGCACCGGAGGCCAGTCCGCAGGTCGCCGTCCCCACCAGTATCTGAACCCTGTCACCTGCCGTCCTCTGCCTTACTTTTTTCAAGGCCTCCGCCTTTACGGTCTCATATTTCCGCAGCATACTTATCCAGTACCCCCTTGATCTTCTTCGACTCCAGCCGGCCATAAACTTTGTTATCAATCATCACCACCGGAGCCAAGGCACAGGATCCGACGCAGACCACGCGTTCCAGACTGTATTGATCATCCGGTGTTGTCTGGCCGCAATAAACGCCCAACTGTTTCTCCAGGGCCTCCATTATCTGGTCCGACCCCCGGATATGGCATGCCGTTCCACAGCACGCTTTGATTTTGTGTCTGCCCCGCGGCTCCAGATAAAACTGGGCATAGAAGGTGGCCACCCCGTAGATCCTGCTCTCGGGTACGCCGATATAACGGGCGATCAGCGGCATGCTCTTCTTCGGAAGGTATCCCCGGGCCGCCTGCACGGCCTGCAAAATGGGAATCAATTCATGGGGGTTCTTCTCAAATTTCTGCAGAATATGCTCTGTTTTTTCCGACAACATACCTTCCTCCCGCCATATTAAAAGTTTGCTTTTCTCTCCATTATATATCAAATTATTCAATTTAAGCGAAGAAAAAATATTTTTTCTTCTTGAATAAAAACCTGTCTCTATATTTTGGCGGTAGAGACTTAAACTGCCGTTCAATAAATATCATGATGGAGATTCCCTTAAAATATGCAGCATATCTATGGTTTTTCTGATGAAGATTTGATTTTCGAGGCGATCTTATCCAGAACACCGTTTACAAAAGCAACGGATGCCAGTTCACTGTATTTATGAGTCAACTCGAGGGCCTCATCGATGGATACGGAAGGGGGAATATCCGGACGGTACATTATTTCATAAACCGCCATGCGCAGCAGATTGCGGTCAACGGAGGCAATGCGTTCCAGGGTCCAGTTGACCAGCCAGGGGGTTATAAAACCGTCAATTTCATCTTTGTTTTTCATGGTGCCGCGGAACAAATCCCCGGCAAATTCGATCTCCTCCGGAGTTAATATCAGGCCGTCCAACGCGTACTGCATGGCCGGGCCGGGTTGGGCTCCACCCACATCAACCTGAAACAGCGCTTTGAATGCAGCTTCGCGTGCCAATCTCCTGCTCAAACTACAGACCTCCTTGTTTCACCGCCCCATCAATCATGAAACAGCCGCCCTTATCACATCTCTTCAACCTGCCGTCAGCCAATTCGCCATCCGCCCGATACAAATACCTGTATCTCCACAGATTGCAGAAGGCTGTTTCCGGGTGCACCGGGGAGTAAATGTGCTAGGCGGGCCGGGGGGGGACACTTTCTTCAATGATATTATCTATCGATACCCTGATTTCTCTGATCGTGATACCGGTTATATTTTCCACATATTCCTTCACTTTATCCTGCAGTGCAGATGAAAGCCGGGGGATCTCCAGATCGGAAAGCACTTTTATGCGCAGGTAGATGATCGTCCCCTGCCTTGTTTCATTTACCCTGGCTTCAATGTCGCGGATACCGTCTATCTCCCGGGATACCCGCAGGGCCATGTTTTCAATCGCACCATAAGTGATACCAACCTCGCCGTTGGGGTTCTGCACCATGATCGCACGGCGGCTTGCTTTTTTATCCGCAGAGCCTCCGGGGATAACCACACCGATTACGATCATGCCGGACAGCAGCAGAAACAACCCTGCCAATCCCGCCTCGTCCTTGCCGCTAAAACCGGCAAAAGCCGATCCGGAAAGATCCACAATATTTACATTCAGATACAGAAACACACAGAAAAAACCGGCGATAATAAGCAATATACCAACAATAGCGAGCAATAACCGTGATAACATGTTCATCGTTTACGACTCCTTGCGCTGCCTAACTGTCCGTATTTTTTTCTTCGGCGGCCGCCTTTTTTGAAGGAAAGAGAATCCCCTGCACATGTATGTTTACCTTTGATACTTTAAGACCGGTCAGCTTCTCAACTGCATTTTTAACATTATCCTGTACTTCCCATGCCACATCGGGAATACGGGCTCCAAAGTTGACGATGATCGAGATATTGATGACAACCTCTTCCTCTCCCATCTCCACCTTGATCCCTTTGGCCAGATTTTTTTTCCCCAGCGCCTCGGCGATCCCCCCCACGATCCCACCGCTCATCCCGGCAACTCCCGGAACCTCAATGGCCGTCATACCCGCGATAATCGCGACCACTTCATCGGCGATACGGAGCGAACCTATTTCGGGATACTTATCGGGAATCTCGCCTTCTTTATCTGCCATCCATCCATAGCCCCCTGTTATTGAAAAATTTAAATACATTATAACAGAGCCTTTTCTTAAATACAATTAAAACCAGGTTGCCGATCGTGTCAAGACACTGTGGGTTTTAAAAAGGACACTACATTGCCTGTGCCAGATTCCTTGCCGCACTCAGTGACATGATAGCCTGCTGTTGTCGCCCTGAATGGAATGCAGAGGCTTGAACAGAAACCCAGGATCCTTCGCTTCGCTCCGGATGACAACCCCCCTCTGTCATTGCTATGAGAGTAACTGCTTCGTTGATACCCTGAAGCTGACGGATTTTCGTTTATCGTGGTGCGGGTAACGCGTGAGAATTCTGAAGGAGCGGCCGCCCTTTTTTTTGTCATCCGGAGGGAGCGCCTCATTTTTTCTGTCATCCAGAGGGAGTGGAC
>JBASYW010000115.1:0-11844 GCA_049277715.1 Dethiobacteria bacterium
CACGACATTCCCGCAATAACCCGTATCGCCATTTGCCGTCGTCGCGGGAGCTTTCTGCCCGTCGAGGTACGTATGCGCCATCTTGATACGGTACTGCCCCTCTGTCCCGTTTTTAAGGTCTTCATAGGTGCCCACCCAAGCTATCCAACCCTCGCTGTACCAATTGCGCTTCTTATTTCCTTCTGCATGTATTTTAAGTTTCTCCGGAGAACGCTCTATCGAACGAAAGGTCATGAACAGGCGTCCATCCTTGGTATAGACCGCCTTATGACGTTCACCGTTGAGCGCGGCAGGAGCTTCTCGAGGTTCGGACCAGATTTCCCCTTCGTCATTTGAAAATGATATGATCGAGTTGTTGTTCTTCCGGCCATATTTACCATTGCTTCTGGCTATAAGGCAAAGTTCATCTCCCCGGCCGCCATCGGAACGAATAATCTCCACCTCACACATGCTCGCCTGTTTCTCAACACCCCGGAATTCTTTAAAATAAGGTACAGGCTCACTCCACTGCATCTTGCCGTTTTCATCAAAAGAAAGTATCGTCTTGTAATTGACAAACTTACCGTTATGGAAAAGTCCCATCCATTTGTCCACGAATTTTCCGTTTTCCTTTAATTTGGTCAGCGAAGCCATGGCCACGATGGGAACAACCTTTTTGGAGCCGGACCGATCGTAGAAAAGTTCAAATGGAGACCATGTTTTACCCTCATCTTCCGATATGGAGCAGTTAAACCCACCTTCCGTGGATTCGAAAGGCCATTTAGGGTTTCCGGAAATCAGAATCAGCTTGTCCTGAGTCCGGCCATCGGAAAACTCCAGCCGATAAACAGTGGGCGTTTCGCGCGAGTTCTCCCATGATTTGGGGGTGTTATCCGGATTCTTGATCCATGTTTTCCCCCCATCCCTGCTGATTTTGGTGAGAATGGCCCCCTTGCCATGGCCTGCCGGATACGTGGTTAAAATATCACCGTTTTTAAGCAGGACACTGTCAGGATGCCCCAGATAATCTTTTGAATTATCTACAATCGTATTCTCAAAAAGATAGTCATATTCAGGATCAAGTTTCTCCGGCCTTTGGCTCAGATCAAGTTGAGGGATGGTATAATCCTGTCCCAATGTGGCTCCGCCACAATCGCAGGCTGTAAGAAATAATGTAAAGAAAGCAAACATTAATATGTATCCGACTATTTTATTTATTTTCAATCCGGCTCCTCCTGTTCTCACTCTTGAAATTCATAATAAAATACTTATAAAATTTAACGCTATCGCCAAGGGCCTTGATCGAATTTTTCTCATTTTTTCCATGAGAAGAATTAAGTTGCTCTTGGTTCATGCGTATGGGGCTGAAACGGATGGGATTTTCCGTAATCGCCGAATAAAAGCGACAGTCTGTCCCCCCGATGAGTATATAAGGAACAATCCCGAGATCGGGAAAACATTTTGCAATACAATCTTCGAGCTGTTTATACCCTACACCTTTGGTATCAGCCTTGGGAGAAGCATCACGTTTTTCAAGCACGGTGGGCTGAAGATCATATTTACGGGCGATCTTGTTCAGAATAGCCAAAGATTCTTCAGCATTCTGATGATTGCAAACACGGAGATTGGCAGTAACATGAGCCTCTTTGGGAATTACATTCGGTGCATCGCTTCCTTTACACATAGTAAATGCGCATGTAGTGGAAATAAAAGCCAGAGCCTGCGGCGATACCATGGGAAGCACCGCTTTTACCAAAGGCTTGAACAACCACATATTACCGACAATTAATCGTAACGGGAAGATCAAGTTGGGAGCCATTTTATCGAACATCTCCAGAACCTCGGGGGCAAACCTTTTTTTAAATGGCTTTCTTCTGCTCACCTCGGTAATAAAACCGGATATCTGCTCCAGAGGCGTGTGGCGTGGAGGTGCACTGGAATGCCCTCCTTTCCCTGAAGCCGTATAGGTTACATCCACGTAGCCTTTCTCCATGATACCGATGACCGCCAACGCGCGGTTGAGTCCGGGAAAGACGTTCTCCACGATGGCACCCCCCTCATCCATGACGATCGCACACTCTACACCCTTGCTTTTAAGGTATTCCACCGTATCGGGAGCACCGGTGCCAGAAATCTCTTCATCTGTAGAGGCAGCAAGATAAACATCAAAATCCGGCTGGTAGCCGTCGGCAAGGAGTTCTTCAACCGCCTGAAACTCGGAATAAACCGTACACTTGCAGTCCAACGTTCCGCGTCCATAAATATAGCCGTCAACCTGTTGCCCGGAAAAAGCGGGATAGTCCCACCCGTCATCCGAAGCGGGGACCACATCCTGGTGCCCCATCAGTAAGATCGGCTTGAGAGAGCTGTCACGGCCCTCCCATCGTAAAAGCAGATTGCCGTTTAAGTCAACCTTTTCCATATTTTGATGAACCAGAGGAAAGAGCTCCTCCATACATTTGTGCAATCTATTAAACTCGGTCAGATCATCAGGGTTGGAAATGGAGGGTATCTGTACCATCTTCGATAGCCCCTCGGCATAGTGTGCCAGTTCTGACTCGGTAACATCAAAGCCCGGGCACAGATCCTTCCGGGGTTTTATCAGGCCTATCCTGATAGTGTTGATAACAGCTGCGATTAATAATCCGGCCAGAACACCCAGAATAAGTAGCAGAAAATCAACATAACATGGCATCTTTGATCATATCCTTTTCAAGTTTATTTTCAAGTTTGATTGAAAATTAGCTCTATTGACATTCCGGGGGCAACCGTTTTGACCTTATTTCGCCATGTAAATCTTGAATAAAGTCGTCTACCTCCACCACCCCAAGATCTCCTTTTTGACGGTGTCTTAAAGCCACTCTTCCTGTTTCCACCTCTTTGGGGCCGATAACCAGCATATAAGGTATCTTCTTCAGTTGGGCCTCGCGGATCTTGTAACCCAGTTTCTCATTGCGGCTGTCAATCTCCACACGAAATCCCTCCGCCCCGAGCCGATCCCTCAGAGGGAAAGCGGCCTCATGTTGATTCTCGGTCAGAGGTAAAACAACAACCTGAAGCGGTGCCAACCAGGTTGGAAAAGCACCTCCATAATGCTCAATCAACAGAGCAATAAAACGTTCCATCGCCCCAAAGATTACGCGGTGTATCATTACCGGCCTATGTTTCTGTCCATCTTTCCCGATATAGGTCAAATCAAACCTTTCCGGCATCTGGAAGTCAAGTTGAATCGTACCGCATTGCCATGATCTCCCCAGACAATCACGAAGATGAAAATCTATCTTGGGTCCGTAAAAAGCACCCTCTCCTTCGCTGATCATAAAATCGCTCTTTCTTCTTTCCAAAACCCGCTTTAAAATCATCGTTGCTCTTTCCCAGACCTCTATAGAACCCATCGCCTTTTCGGGACGGGTACTCAGCTCCACCTTGTATTCAAATCCGAAAACACGATAAAAACGGTCAATCATATCGATAATGCCATCAACTTCCGCTTCGATCTGTTCGGGGAGCATAAAGAGATGAGCATCATCCTGAGTAAAAGTTCTAACCCTCATTAAACCATGGAGCGTCCCCGATAGTTCATGGCGGTGAACCTGACCCAACTCGGCAATGCGCAAAGGGAGATCACGGTAACTGTGCCTCCGGGAAAGATATATCAACATGGCCCCCGGGCAATTCATCGGTTTGATGGCAAATTCTTTCTCATCTATCTCTGAAAAATACATGTTTTCACGGTAATGATCCCAGTGTCCCGAACGCTTCCAGAGCTCACAATCAAGAACCAGCGGCGTCTTGATCTCTTGATATCCGCTCTTTGCATGCTCCTGACGCCAGTAATTTTCCAGCTCGCGCCAAATGATCATGCCGTTGGAATGGAAAAAAGGAAAGCCCGGAGCCTCCTCATGCAAGCTGAAAAGATCCAGATCACGGGCCAGCTTTCGATGATCTCTTTTCTTGGCCTCTTCAAGAAGTTGCAGATAGTCCTTGAGCCTCTGTTTGGTTGGAAAAGAAATGCCATAAATACGTTGCAGCATCGGATTCCTTTCGCTTCCTCTCCAGTAGGCCCCGGCCAGCCCGGTCAACTTGAAAGCCTTCAAATATCCTGTGGAGGGTAGATGAGGACCGGTACATAAATCCATAAAATCGCCTTGCCGATAGAAGGTAATCTTCTCATTTTCGGGCAAATTCCTGACCAATTCCAGCTTATAGGGCTCATTCTTTTCCCGGAAAAATTTTTCGGCCTGCTGGCGATCCGCCTCCATCATCTCCAAGGCAATATTTTCTTTAACGATCTTCTTCATCTCTTGCTCGATGGATTCCAGATCTTCCATGGAGATCGGCTCCGGAAATTCAAAATCATAATAAAATCCGTTCTCGATTGCCGGGCCAATCCCCAGCTTTACCCCGGGATAAAGACGTTTAACAGCTTGGGCAAGAATATGACTGGAAGTATGCCAGTATACTCTGGCACCCTCATCATGTTCAAAGGACAGAAACTTTACTTTTGCAGGTTCATCCATCAAAAACGAGAGACCTTTTGGGTGATCATTAACGACCGCAGCAACGGCCGCCGGGGCATTTTCCGGGCGAACTTCCCGCCATATCTCTTTAAGTGACGTCCCCTTTTTACATTCGTATTTTCCAACTCCATCAATTTCGATGTCGATATGTTCGTCAGGCAATCTCTATGCATCTCCGTTCTGAAAGTTAGTATCTTGTACAATTGTTGTTCCAACAACTATTAATATTCGCATTACGATCATTATTTCCTGCCTTTATGAAATTACTTTGGAGCCGGAAGATCCGGAAAAAACAATTGTCCTTCGTCTGCAATCCGGCCGAATCGTGCTTATCATCCGGATCATGATAGTTTAAATGGAGAAATGTTCTTTGCCCTTCTTTGCTCTATGTTGATAAACATTTTAAGTTTGCAGTTCAACAATATCTTTATCATGTAGGATATAATCACGGGAGACGGGCTGTCCTTCATACCGTGAGGAACCCCAGACAAGAGCACTTTTTAGATTTTGGGTAAAATCTTTGTGGATCTCTTCCGCAAAATCGATCACCGTGCTGCCTTTTTTTAAAATAAAGGGGCGCTCCATATCGACGGGCCGGCCTGAGGCCTTGCCATAAACTCTGATGATATCAAGTATTTTGAAGATCTCCTCCTTGAGTTCAGGCAATCCCGTCCCCTCCACAGAAACACCATGGATCGTCAGTTCCGGTTTGAATTCCCGCAGTAATTGCAGATTATCAAGTGCACCATTGGCATCGAGCTTTGAAGCCACAACAAGAAAAGGTTGCGGAGCAATAAATTCCCCTTCTTCGGAAAGATCAATCACCTGTTTCTCCTGCATTATAGAGAGGGTGCCCTCATATTGCTCCAGACAATCGTCGGATGAGGCATCGATAAGAAGAATAAGTGCATCGGCTTCACGGATCGTCCCCAAGAAACCCGGTGGAATATTATCCGCGGTTATCGGAGGTCCATCAACCAATTGGATATAGATGTCCTCGTAGGGCATCATCCCCGATAAAGGCATGGTGGTCGTATAGGGATAATCGGCCACTTTGGCTTTCGCCCTGGAAAGCGCCCCTAGAAGTGCCGATTTGCCGGTATTGGGATAACCGACCAGCACGACCTGCCCGCCACCCTGCTTATCAACATTGAAAGGGTTGTATCCTTTGGCCTGCTTTTTCTTGCCTTTCTCCTCCCGCAACCGTGCCATACGGCTTTTAATATCGGCCTGGAGTTTCTCCGTCCCTTTGTGCTTGGGAATTACCGCCAGCATCTCCTTGAGTGCAGCTATCTTTTCTTCATTAGTTTTCGCTTTTTTATATGCTTCTTCCGCCGAATAATATTGTGGCGTAAGGTTTGCCGGCATAAAAAACACCCCATTTATATTTAACAAACCGTGGTTATTTTTGTTTTGATTCAATTCAATCTAAATACTACGCTACGTCATATTTTAAAGGAAATAAACTATTTTCTTATGCAAACTTCCGGAGTCTTCTCTAAAACAAAATATAACAAAATATTAATATATAGTAAAGTTGGGGAGATTCTCCTTTAATCGGATTTTCGTTTATCGTGGTGCGGATGGCACGTGAAAATTCCGAGCGCCCCCCGTCCTGTCATTCCGTTTTTTTTATCTTGTCATCCAGAGCGAAGCGAAGGATCTTGAGCGAAGCGAATGGTTTCTTGCATAATCTTTTGTTCTGTCCTGAATGAAGCCGGGGTTTGGGAGTACAACGTAGAGGAGGGCGGCAAGTAAGAGAACGTCTGGCCGATTGGCTGGGGTTATTCCGTTCCGGATGATGAATATTTTATCTGTCATTCAGAGCGCAGCGAAGAATCTTGGGTTTTTGGGCAAACACCTTCCTTTTCTCCATAAACACCAGCAGAATATGTGGCCGGAAGTAACTCCGGGGCGGGGTTATTCATTACGGATGATAAAGCCGATAAGGTGTGGTTAAGATTCTTCGGTCGCGTCCGCTCCCTCTGAATGACAGAAAAAAGCTGGCGCTCCCTCTGGATGACAGGGGGGGATGCTCCCTCTCTCCCTTTTCTGTCATTGCTATGAAAGTAAACGCTTAGTTGTTACCCTGAAGCTAACGGATTTTCGTTTATCGTGGTGCGGATGGCACGTTAAAATTCCGGGCGCAGCGAGGAATCTTGAGTGAAACGAATAATGACAGCGTAGGCGATCACGCCGGTCTTGTAAATTGACAGTAGTATACCCCCATGTTAATATTGCTTCAAAAAGTACATTTATCAGCCATATAATAACCGGAGGAAAAAGGATGAATAAACTAGCCATTGCTTTGATCGCCGTAATCGCAGTAGCAAATTTAATCGCTACCATCTTGATATCAATTTTTACCGCTTCCAAAAGAAGAGTAAATCATGACTGGGAAAATCAACATGTTTTTCAAATAAATCGTCTTCCGGCCAGGGCTTTCGGGGTACCGTATAACAGCATGGAAACAGCCACAGGAGAACTAAAAGACTCGGAATTCACCATTATGCTCAACGGACACTGGAAATTTCATTTTTCTGCAGATGTCTCTGAAAAACCGGATGATTTTTTCAACCCCGATTATGACGATTCGCAATGGGATATGATTGAAGTCCCGTCCAACTGGCAGCTTAAAGGGTACGACATCCCCATCTACACCAATGTTACATACCCTTTCCCCAAAGCTCGTCCCTATATCCGACGCGATAACCCCGTAGGATCTTACCGGCATACATTTAATATTCCCCCAATCTGGAATGATAGGAGAACGGTGATCCATTTTGCAGGAGTGGAAAGTGCTTTTTATCTGTGGGTAAACGGGAAAAAAGTCGGTTACAGCCAGGACAGTTACACCCCCGCTGAATTTGATATTACCGATTTTGTTCGTGCCGGAGAAAATACTTTGGCGGTTGAAGTCTATCGTTGGTGTGATGGAAGCTATTTGGAAGATCAGGACTTCTGGAGACTTTCAGGTATTTTTCGCGATGTTTTCCTATTTTCCACCCCTCAAATATTTATCGAAGATTATTTTGTAAAGAGTTCGTTAATAAATAATTATCAGGATGCCGAGATAGATGCCTCTATCAAAATTAAAAATTGCAGTAAAGATGAGATTGCCACCGGATATAATGTCGAACTCCATATGAAAAAACCGGATAAGAGCGATTTGTTTATTAAATCCATCCCCGTGCCCACCATCAATCCGCAAGGTGAAACAGAGTTTCAATTGTCCGCTGTAGAAGAGAAGATCAAAGTGCATAATCCGGATAAATGGACCGCCGAGACGCCGAACCTCTATCCTGCTTACATTATCCTTAAAGATAAAGATGGCCTGGCCATCGATATCCGCAGATTCAACTTCGGATTCCGCCAGATAGAGATAAAAGACGGGCGGATGCTGGTAAACGGAAAGGCCATTTATATCAAAGGGGTCAATCGCCACGAGCATGATCAGTATACCGGAAGAACGGTCAGCCTTGACAGCATGATCAAGGATATCAAGATCATGAAGCAGAATAATATCAATACCGTACGTACCAGTCATTACCCCAACAATCCGCAATGGTATGCCCTCTGTGATCTTTATGGCCTCTATGTTATTGATGAGGCCAATATCGAAAGCCATGGCTACGGATATTACCGTCAATCTCTCGCCAAAGACAGAAGCTGGTATGAAGCACATCTCGATCGCATCAAGAGCATGGTTGAACGAGACAAGAACTTTCCGAGTATCATCATCTGGTCTATGGGTAACGAAGCCGGCGATGGAATTAATTTTGTCCGTTGCAGCGCCTGGATAAAATCAAGAGATTTAACACGGCCTGTACACTACGAACGAGCTTATGACAGAGATCACGTTGATATTTACAGTACCATGTACCCCAGCTTCAAATCCCTCCTCTCCAGAGCCAACAGAAGTAAACCATGCATCATCTGCGAGTATGCTCATTCCATGGGTAACAGCACCGGTAACCTTCAAGATTACTGGAACATAATCGAAGCTCCGGAAAACAGATCCCTACAGGGAGGCTGTATCTGGGATTTTGTAGACCAGGGACTGAAGAAGCCGGGACAAAAAGATAGTGATCCCAATTGGTATTACGGCGGAGATTTTGGCGATACTCCCAACGACGGCAACTTCTGTTGCAATGGCATCGTCAGGCCGGATAGAACCCTGAACCCCGGCATGCATGAAGTCAAGAAGGTATATCAGAATATCTCCGTCAGACCAAAAGATAATCAAGGAGAATCTCCTAAAAAGAAGCCGGAAGAATTTATCATCAGGAACAAGTATTTTTTCAAGGATCTGAGCGATGTCAATGCTCTGTGGGAATTGATTGAAAACGGTAAGATTGTCCGTACAGGCGCGATCGATGTTTCGGAGATCGGCCCGCTGGAGGAGAAAACATTTTTTATTCCCTACAACAAGCCGGAAATTTTGATGACCGACGAATATCACCTCCGCTTTATTTTCAAACAGGCCCATGATACCCTGTGGGCTGAAGCGGGGCATGAAATCGCTTTCGTAGAATTTCTTATTAAAACCGCGGACCATGAAATTATATCCAAACCTGCCGTAGCCGGCTCCGGATATTCACGGTTAGAGCTCAAGGATCATGATGACAAGATACAGATCATCGGAGCCAATTTTAAAATGTCTTTTTCAAAAACCGACGGCTATCTTGAAAGCTATACCCTTAACAAAAAAGAAGTGCTTCACCGCAAACTGAGGCCCAATTTTTGGAGAGTCCCCATAGATAACGATATCGGCAACAAGATGCCTCAGCGCTTGAAGAGATGGGAAAAAGCGGCCGATAACATGAAACTACAGCATCTAAAGATTATCGAAGATCGTAAAACAATGAAGAAAATATCGGCAATGTATAAGCTTCATAAAATGATGGGCACCGTTTTAATTATCTATACAGCATGGGGGAACGGAAGGTTGGATATTGAGATGACCCTCAACAGTGCCCGAGGCCACCGGCAAATCCCCCGAATCGGGATGGAAACGCAGATCAACGAAAGATTCAGTAATGTTCAATGGTACGGTCCGGGCGAACATGAAACCTATTGGGATAGAAAAACGGGGGCAAAAATCGGTATCTACAGGAGCAAGACCAACCAGCTGATGACCAATTATGTCCGGCCGCAGGAGAACGGAAACCGCAGCGATGCGCGCTGGCTGATCATAGCCGATAAACATAACTTGGGGCTTAAAGTAGCAGGCATGCCGACTTTCGACTTCTCCATCTGGAAATACACCCGGCAAGACCTCCAACAAGCCCGCCATATCGCCGATTTGCCGCAGGAAAAATTCTCGGTATTGAATATCGATTATAAACAGATGGGTGTGGGCGGAGATGATTCCTGGGGAGCAATGACACATCCTGAATATACATTGCCTTCCGGCAAGGTGTATGTCCATCGATTTGCGCTGGAGCCTTTCCATGAACCTGCTGATTCTAATCTCTAATGGCCATTGGACCGGGACTGCATGATGCTGCACACATGATGCCGCAGTTATATCCTGTTTCTGTCGCCTGAAATAAAAATAGCGGTGGATGATATGTCCACCGCTATGCTTTATTTTGTTGGTGCGCCCGGGAGGTTTTGAACCTCCGGCCTCCTGCGTGTCAAGCAGGCACTCTCCCCCTGAGCTACAGGCGCGTAATAATCCTCGCTAAACTATTTTAGCATCTACCGTTTATCATTGTCAATTAATCGCAATTTGAGTTTTTTAATTACCTTTACATCATTTTTAAAGGCCATTTCCGGCAGCCTGTTCAGGTGAAAATAACCGGCCTCGCTTAGATCATCCTGAGCTCTAAGCACCCCGCCTATACATCTGGCCAGAAACCAGATTATTATGACATGTCCTTCCGGGGGAAACATACTGGACTGAACGTCAAAAACTTCGGTAATGATAATATCTAAATTGGTCTCTTCCTTGCACTCCCTAACCGCCGCGTCGCGAACATCTTCATCATAATCAACATAACCGCAGGGAATACACCACCGCCCCTTTTCCCGTCCCCGTTTTCTACAGCCCAGCAATATCATGTTTTGTTCATTGATTACAATTGAAGCGACAACTACGGCCGGTTTTTCATACAGGATATACCCGCATTCCAAACAGGTCAACCGGTTACGTTCGCCGTCATGACGGAAAGAAAGCTCTTCCCCGCATAACGGGCAAAAAAAGAATCTCTGTTTAATCCTGTTATTTCCTGCGTTTATTTCGAGCATAATATTCCTTTATGAGAACGTCGAGCTCCCTGCTTTTTTCCAGCACGCCCCGATCCGAAAAGGTGCTTTTCCTACACATACTATATAGCTCTTCCCTCTTTTTTTCAATGTTTGTTGAGTGGCGAGAGGACAAGATCCATCGCTCCTTTCCATCATATTATTTTTGTTGCCACTTAAAAACATACTCTAAATTATCTTTATGCTTTGGCTACAGGCGGTATTAACAAATAATCGGGCATTGATGGAAAAGAGCGCCATGTCTATCTGAACTCTTAAAACCTGTAAATATCAATAAAGGAATCAAATCCGGCCCTCTTTAATTCTGCCTGGCGGTTTTCGGCATTTTTTCGCTCTCTGAAAGAGCCGGCGATAACTCGGTAAAAAATATTTTCCGGTGGTGTTTTATCTGCCTGGGGCAGTTTAAGTGCCGCAGCGATCCCTTTGGCCATTCCGTCAACCAGGGCCTTCTGAAAAGAAAGGCTCTTTAACAGGCGCACATCATCTGCATTATCCACAAACCCGTTCTCAACCAACATCGCCGCCATCTTCGTTTCGCGCAAAACATGGAAGTTGGCCCGTTTTTTCCCCCGATCAGGCCGGCCGGCCTCTGTCCACACCCTGGCAATCAGCGGATGAATCCGATTTTGGATATCTATTGTTTCGCGGGTAACATTCCCCGAATAGATATAATCTTCGTAACCGCTTCCTCCCCCGGCATTGGAATGCAGCGCCAGGAAAAAGTCAGCCCCCCAGCGGTTGGCCATCCCCGTTCTTTCAGTCAACGAGAGGGACAGATCATCCTCTCTGGTTAGACGTACCTCGCAGATATAATCCTCAATCAACTTTGTTTTCAACAGGATTCCGAGTCGATAATTGATCTCCTTCTCATTCAAATGTCCCACCGCCCCGGGATCTTTACCCCCATGGCCCGGATCTAAAATAATTTTTTTAATCATCCTTTTTCCTCCTCTCTTCTCCTTCCTTTCTCCCGGATAAAATTAACCGTTTCTCCTTCCGGGCCTCAGCCTCACCATCCCGGCAAAAAATCCGGGCTCAAGAAAAATATTAACTGACCGCCCCACCTAAAATAGGG
>JBASYW010000116.1:0-10037 GCA_049277715.1 Dethiobacteria bacterium
TTTGAACAAGACGATGATACCAAGGATAATAACCGCTACACAAGAGCTGCCGCTTTTTTTAACGATTGGTTGAATGAGAGCATCCTTATCCGTGAAGACAGACCCGTTTACTACTGGTACGAACAAAAATTTACCTGGAAAGGGACTACATATAGCCGGGAAGGGCTTGTCGGCACCATAAAGGCTGAACCCTATAAACAAAAATCGGTGATCCCCCATGAGGAGACGCTCTCCAAGCCCAAGGAAGACCGGCTAAATCTATTAAATCACTGCCGGGCAAACTTCAGCCCCATCTTCGGCCTGTATCCGGATCGTGAAAAGGCTGTCGACCATGAATGTTCCGCCGTGAAAGAAGATGAGCCCATTATTTCATTTGCCGATATGGAAGGGCAATCCCATAAATTATGGATTTTGAAAAACCCCTCTCTCCACCGCCGTCTGGAGAATTTATTCCGGGAATGGTCGATCTTTGTTGCCGATGGGCATCATCGTTATGAAACGGCACTGCATTTTTCCGAGATCATGGCTTCACAACAGAAACAGGGTTATGATCACGCCTTGATTTTTCTGATCAACATTTACAGCCCGGGTCTCCTGATCCTGCCTACACATCGCGTTATAAGCAATTTGAAAGATTTTAACGTCAATGCATTCATACAAAAGCTTGAGGAACATTTTCTCATCGAAGACTGCGGTCCTGCCAACAAGGCGGAGCTGCCAAAATATACGCGCAAAATGGAGGAGAATGGTTGCCAAAATTCTGTCATCGGGTTCTGTGCCAAGGGCAGATTGTATCAACTTACCTTCCGTTCCTCCCGGGAACAACAGCACGATGTCGATGTCCTGCAAAAATATATCCTGGAAAATGCGATCAATCTTATGCCTGAAGATCTCCGTGATAATGACCTGTTATCCTACACTCACAGCGAAGAAGAAGCTCTCTCTATGGTATGTGAACAGGATGCCCAGATTGCTTTCTTCTTGAATCCACCCAACATGGAGTGTATCATCAACACTGCCTCCCGGGGATTACGACTCCCCCAGAAATCAACCTACTTTTATCCCAAGCTGGTCAGCGGTCTTCTGATCAATAAATTGGGGAACTAGCACTCTTATGTTTTTATGCAGGGTCCGGCGGGAAGAAAACTTGAAAAGATCAATGTAAGCGAGGATATTATATGAACTGCACCCACTTACTGAGAATTTATCTCTTTCAACTCCAGACTATCGTCACCCAACAGTTCTTTTATTCTCCCAAAACATCCCGGTTCGTTTTTAACCCAGAATTTTTCCGGAAGCAGTAATAATTTATCGAGGTGCTTGAAAGTAAGATAAACCGGTATATCGCCGTTTTTATTGAAGAGCAATTTGCGGAGCTCAATCAACTTGGTATACTCTTCTTCCGGCACGTCTACCTTGATAAAGAGCTGTTTTGATTTTAACGGCAGGGGGGCAACCTCTTCCGCGATGATCTTAACCTCTTTTTTCTGATCATATTCATCTTTAATATCCGTTCTTCCCCTGATTATAATCGGCTGATCTTCAATGATCAATTCCCGATTCTTCTCATAAAGATTGCTGAAGACGATCACTTCCACCGATCCGGTCAAATCTTCGAGTGTGGCAAAAGCCATCGGTCTATCCTTGACCGTGTAAATAACCCTGACAGCACTTAAAATTCCTCCCACCGATACTTTCTTCTCTCTGTCTATCTCCGTCAACTCCGCACAACGGGTAAGATTCGGCAGGCTTTCGAGTATAGGCCTGTATTGATCCAGTGGGTGACCCGATATATATAATCCAAGAACCTCTTTCTCATAAAACAGCCTTTCTTTAACTGTAAATTCAGGGATATCGGGAAGAACATCTGTAATTTGGTGGTCACCCCCACCGTCATTGAAGAGAGACATCATGGATATCTGTCCGTTGAGGCGATCACGTTGTATTGTCTGCCCTTCAGCAACGGCATCGTCCAAAATGGCAAGCAGGGCAGCACGATTTTTAACAATGCCATCAAATGCTCCCGCCTTTATAAGGCTCTCGATCACTTTTTTATTGCATGTTCTTAAATCTACCCGTGAACTGAAATCAACCAAAGCCAGAAAAGGCTTCTCCTCGCGGGCGGCAATAATATTCTCAATAGTGCCGACACCCAGGTTTTTTATAGCCGCCAATCCAAAACGAATTTTTCGATCACCAACTACCGAAAAATTAATGCCGCTTTCATTGATATCGGGCGGCAGAACCTCGATTCCCTGACGATAGCAATCTGATATATACAGGGAGACCTTCTCACTCGAGTTCGTCACACTGGTCAGCAGGGCGGCCATAAATTCAACGGGGAAATTGGCCTTTAAATAAGCAGTCTGGTAAGCAATCATGGCATATGCGGCAGCGTGTGATTTGTTAAAACCGTAAGAAGCAAACTTATCGATCAGGTCATAGATATCATGACCCAGTTTTGCCGAATATCCATTTTCTATGCAACCTTTGATAAAGAGCTCCCTCTGTTCATCGAGAATTTCCTTCTCTTTCTTTCCGATTGCCCGTCGCAACAGATCGGCCTGGCCAAGAGTAAATCCGGCTATTTCCGCAGCTATCTGCATGATCTGTTCCTGATAAATAATAACCCCGTATGTTTCCTTCAAAATGCTTTCCAGTGCCGGATGTAGATATTCTATCGGTTCACGGTGATGTTTACTGTTGATGAAAATGGGGATCTGTTCCATGGGGCCGGGCCTGTAGAGAGCCACTACCGCAATAACATCCTCAAATTTGTTGGGTTTTAAATCTTGTAAAACATTTTTCATCCCTCTGCTCTCCAACTGGAAAACGCCGTCCGTCTCTCCACTGGAAAGCAGTTCATAAGTGGCTTTGTCTTTCAATGAAATCTGATCTATATCAATTTCTTTTCCATGCCTGTCATTTATATATTGCAGCGTATTCCCGATTACATTCAGTGTTTTCAAGCCCAAAAAATCCATCTTGAGCAGACCCATTTTTTCCAACGTCTCCATGGGAAACTGGGTGACCACACTCCCGTCTTTGGTCATCTTCTGTAAAGGAACATAGTTGATCAGCGGTTTTCTGGAGATGACCACCCCGGCGGCATGCTTGGAAGCATGTCGGGGTAAACCTTCAAGAGCACGAGAAATATCGATCAGCTTTCTGTACTCCTCTTTTTCATAATAGGCCTGCAAATCCTTGCTCTCGGCAAGGGCCCTCTCTATAGTCATTTTTGCTTCAAAGGGTATAAGTTTTGCAATGCGGTCGACTTCACTGAATTTAATATCCAGTGCCCTTCCCACATCCCTGACTGCCGATCGAGCGGCCATCGTTCCAAAGGTAATAACCTGAGCCACCTTTTCAGCCCCGTATTTATTGACCACGTAAGCGATGACCTCATCCCGCCGGTCATCACAAAAATCTATGTCAATATCAGGCATACTTACCCTCTCCGGATTCAAAAATCGTTCAAAGAGCAAGCCGTATCTGAGCGGGTCGATATTCGTAATTCTCAGGCAATATGCCACCAGGCTTCCGGCGGCTGAACCGCGTCCCGGACCCACCAGAATCCCCTTTTCGCGGGCATAGCGGATAAAATCCCAGACGATGAGAAAATAACTGCAGTACCCCATCTGTTCTATAACTTTCAGTTCGTAGTTAAGTCTTTCCCGGTAGGCTTTATGTACTGTTTCATAACGTTGCACCAAGCCTTCCATACATAATTTTTTCAGATATTCCGTCTCGGAGATATTATCCGGCAGTTCATAATCGGGCATGTGCATCCGGCTGAAATCAAGTTCCAGATTACATTGCTCGGCTATCTTGATTGTGTTATCCAATGCTCCCGGGAAATCGCTCCAGAGCGTTCTCATCTCTTCAAGGCTCTTGAAGTAAAACTGGTCGGAATTAAAACGCATCCTGTTTTCTTCGTAGATTGTTTTATTGGTCTGGATACACAATAAAACATCATGAACCATGGCATCTTCCTTGTTTAAATAATGAACATCGTTTGTAGCCACCATGGGCAAACCGGTTTTGACGGATATCTCCCGCAAGGCTTCATTGACTGTTTTCTGTTCGGGCAAACTGTGATTCTGCAATTCCAGATAGAAGTTTTCTTTACCAAAAACGGAAGAATAATATTCTGCAATCCGGATCGCCTCCTCCGGGTTGCCCCGAAGTATCCGGGAGGGGATCTCCCCGGCCAGGCAGGCGCTGAGCGCCGTAATACCTTCCGCATTGGCTTCCAGCAGCTGCCGGTCGACACGCGGCTTATAGTAAAACCCATCCAGATAACCAACGGTTACAATCTTCATCAGGTTTTGAAACCCTGTCCTGTTCCTGGCCAGCAATACCAGGTGATAAGGAGACTGATCAAAGGCCGGTTCACGATCAAAACGGGTGCGTGGCGCCACGTACACCTCACATCCAAGAATCGGTTTGATCCCCTGTTTTACAGCCTCCTGATAGAAGTCTATAAGTCCGTACATGGAACCATGATCGGTAATTGCAACTGCGGGCATCGACATCGCTTTGGCGGTGGAGATAATATCTTTTATGCGTGCTGCTCCATCCAGAAGGCTAAATTCAGAGTGTACATGCAGATGGACAAAAGATGACATTTTTTATTTTTCACCTTATCTTATCTTTTATTATTTAACTTCTACTTTTGTAAATGCATTTCCTTTAATAAAGTTATAATTATCCCCTACCAGAAATAAGTATTAGATTTAGAAGAATAATTCTTTTTTAAATAATTCAAAGCTCAACCAAAGAGGTAATATTATATATGAGTAAATTTCTATCGACCCTTATATTGACTTTTTTTATATCCTTGGGAGTTATTCTCGGTGGTAGCATCCTGGGGGCACTGGGAGCCATGATCGGAAACCGCCCCCCCATGAACACGATGGTGGAGCTGGCCGGAAAAATGAAAATATGGGCTCTCGTCACCGCCCTGGGGGGAAGTTTCAGCATTATTGAGGCCTTCGAAACAGGACTGATCGGCGGCCATCCCGGCCAGCTTCTTCAGCAATTCGTCTTTCTGATCAGCGCCTTCGCCGGCGCCCATTTAGGCTATCTTATCATCATCAATTTGGCTGGAGGACGTTAAAGTGAAGCGGTATCTCGCCATATTCCTTCTGGGGATATTGATGGGCACTTCAATATTAAATCTGCTCTACGGGCAGATTATCGACAAATTATATTGGGAAAAAGAAGAGTTGAAAATTACATTATTTGAGACCACGAAACGGTTATCAAAGCTGGAAGCTCAACTGGCAACCCGCCGCAATCCGCTAGTCAGAGAGGTTAAAATAGAAATTGAAACGGAACAGAACAGTTTTTCCGAACAGGCTCTCCGGCAGGCGATCAATAAAATAGCGGGCAATATAGTCGGTGAAGAGTTGAGCAGCATCAATCCTCAGCTTATTTATCAGATGCTCAACGGGCGGGAAATAAAGCTTCAGGATGGCCGTATCTTTCAGACAGAAATCAGGTGGATCATTATCGGCGAAAAGATTATCTTCAATCTGCATTGTTCTCTCTTGAGCGCCGATTAAGATTTTCATCCTCCGGTTCCATAACGTCTTCCCGATATACAACCCCCTTCTTTTTCCACCTTCTTCTTATGGCCGAGAGCTGTTCCTTCTTGCGCGCTTTACCGATAAAAGCAACCGTAGGCAACAAAATTACGGCAATCCAGCTCAGGGCAAAAGTACGTGGAAGCCCCGGTATTCCAAAAGGTAACAGTAAAATACCGAAGATCAACAGTAATAATGAAACTACTCCTCCAAAATACTCTCTGTTGATAATCTTCATATCATTTCTGCCTTCCGCTCTGCCGACCCGGTTTTCACCCATCCGGAATCGCATCAATAATTGGAATTTAAAATAAAAATATTCCCGGCAGATGTTATTTATTCATGGGTCAGGGCAAATATTTTGCCATCATCAGAAGAATTTTCATGCTTGTTATTGAGACCGGGGCAGTGTTACGTCAAGCATTATTTTTATCTCATCCGGGGATAACCTTGTTGTCGCAGAGCCTCGTAAACGGCAATGGCAACCGTATTGGACAGGTTCAATGAACGCTTGATATCTCTGCGCATCGGCAATCGCAGTGCAATTTGATCCTTACGAAGAAAACCTTGAGGAAATCCATTGGTTTCGCTCCCAAACACCAAAAAATCATCGCCCTTATATTCAATATCCGTATATAATTTACGGCCCCGTACCGAAAAAAACAAGAACCGTCCATCTCGGTATTGGTCTATCAGGTCATCGAAGTTTTCATGAATATGGAGCTTGAGATGGCGCCAGTAATCCAAACCGGCTCTTTTCAAATACCGGTCATCCAGTGAAAAGCCCAGAGGTTTGATCAGGTGCAATTCTGAATTGGTCAGCACACATGTACGGGAAATATTGCCGGTATTCTGAGGTATTTCGGGCTCTACAAGAACGATATGCATCTCATTATCCACCCCATGGATTATGGCCCGCCAGGCGGACCTTCTTCATTTTCTTTCTGTTCATCCTCAACTTTTTTCCTGATCATGCGGTTGTAATGAAGCAATTTTTTCTGGACCAGATAATTGAATGTTACTTCGGGGAAGCTCCCGTCTTCCTGAATAACTCCGGGTGACATCCCTGTCAGCAGCTCACCGGCCTCGTCGATGTTGCTGATAAGATAGATCGAGAACTTGCCTTCTTTCACCGCATCTACAACTTCAGGAGAAAGCATCAGGTTTGAACGATTGGCGGCCGGGATAATAACCCCCTGGTCCCCGGTTAATCCCTTGATCTTGCAGGTATGGAAAAACCCTTCTATTTTCTGATTTATTCCCCCCACCGGCTGCACTTCTCCTTTCTGATTGACAGATCCGGTGACGGCCACCCCCTGCTTAAGAGGTACCTCAGCCAGGCTGGAAAGGATGGCGAGGAGTTCCGCCACGGAAGCACTGTCGCCTTCCACTCCGGAATAACTCTGTTCAAAACAGATACTGGCCGATAAGCTGAGGGGGGTCTTCTGGGCATAACGGTGACCGATAAAACCGCTGATAATCAGAACGGCCTTGTTATGAATTTTACCGCTCAACTCGCTCTCTCTTTCGATGTTGATAATACCCTGCCGGCCCAAAAAAGTAGAGGCCGTGATCCGGCACGGATGCCCAAACTGATAATCCCCCAGATCTATGACGGAAAGACCGTTAATCTGCCCTATGGCGCCGCCTTCGACATCAAGAAGGATCTGCCCCTTCTCGATAAGCTCCTGAATCTTATTCTCCAGCTTATTGGAACGATATATTTTTTCGGCGATGGCCTTCTGTACATGTTCACCCGTTACCAAATCATCCCCCTTGGCTTCCGCCCAGGCATCTGCTTCGTAAAGAACTTCAACAATATCATTGAAGCGGGTGCTTATTTTTTCCCTGTCCTCGGCCAGCCTGGAACCATAATCAACCACACAGGCAACCGCCGTCCGATCGAAATGTTTCAACTTCTCTTTCCGGCAGTGAGTGGAAATGAAACTGGCCATCTTCGTCATGTTGATCCGATCTCTTTTCATCTCCACATCAAAATCCGCTTTTATCTTGAAGAGTTTGCGAAAATCTTCATCGTAATGATAAAGATATTGATAAACCTGTTGACTGCCGATCATTATTACTTTTATATTCAAGGGAATGGGTTCGGGTCTCAAGGTAGACATGGCTATCAGACCATAATGCTCACCAATATTTTCTATGCAGATCTCTTTTGTCTTGAGAGTTCTTTTCAGCGCTTCCCAGGACTGCAACCCGGTGAGGACATCCAGTGCCTGAATTATTAAATATCCGCCGTTGGCCTGATGCATAGCCCCTCCCTTGATCATTGTAAAATCAGTTATCACCATCCCCATACGGTTTTCGTATTCTACTCTGCCAATTAAATTATAATAAAAAGGATTATGTTCTATTTCAACGGGAGCACCCTCTGTGGCTTGATTATCTACCAGAAGGTTAACCTTGTAACGGGTCTCACGTTGCTTGCTCTGCCTGCCCAACCATCCCAAGGGATCTTGCAGATTTTCATCCTCATCGGTTCTAAAAATGCCGATATTGTCTAAAACATCCTCCTGAAAATCCTGAAGATAGTTCAATACCTTGGGGTAATCCTTATAATCGCTGCGCATCTCTTCAAAAAAATGCCCGATGGCCATGAGGGCGATCTTGCTATCCATCTTCTTGATCTTCTCCCGTAATTTTTTTTCGGCCACCTGTATCTTTCTGAGGATTTCCAACGCTTTTAACTGCACCTCATTTGATTTTATCTCCAATTCTTCCTTCAGTTCCGTGGAAAGTTGTTCGTAATCCTGCTCGCTAACCTGTTTGTCATCAACAATGGGAACGGTAATAAAACCGCCGCTTGTTTTTTTTAGAACAAACCCTTTTTCACTGGCAATCTGGTTCAGTTTTTCCAGCATTGCCGTCCTTACTTCTTGAAACTCCTGGATATATTCTGTTTTTTTCCGCTCATAATCCTCACTGTTAAAAGCGTTTGGAATAGCCTCTTTTAATTCGACAATAAAATTTTCCATATTGCGGGCAAAAGCGGCTCCTTTACCGGCCGGGAAATTAAGGGCGATCGGCTCCCCGGGTTTTTTAAAATTATATACGTAACACCAGTCATCGGGAGTTTCATCTTTGATGGCGATTTCTTTGATCAGTGATTGTGCATAGCTGTTCTTTCCCGTGCCTGTAATTCCGGAAATATAGATGTTATAGCCATGTTGCTTGATCCTCAAGCCAAAATCCATCGCTTTAACCGCTCTTTCCTGCCCGATAATATCCTCAAGGGGAGGAACCTCCTCTGTGGTTTCAAACTCGAAATCCAAAGGATCACACGAAATATGGAGCTCTTCCACAGGTACTTTGTGCCGACTCATATATTATCAAGATTCTCCTTTCCTTTTCCCCATATCTTTCCCGTATTTATTTTCTCTCTTATTCGCTATCAATTAAAGATAATCCTTTATACCCCTTTTCTTGCACAAAAACAGTGCAAAAAGCAGTTTTCACAGCGGGGTTTCCGTATACAGATTGAACGTCCATGGGCAATCAACCGGTGGTGGGTCCCGGACCAGAGTTGTCGTGGAATGATATTCATCAGCTCCTTTTCCACGTGGAGCGGGGTTTTCCCTGAAGCCAGTCCCAGACGTTTTGATACTCTAAAAACATGGGTATCGACCGCAATGGCCGGTTGGCCAAATATATTGCTCCGCACCACATTGGCAGTCTTGCGCCCTACACCGGGCAAGGAAGTCAGCTCATCTATGGTCGAAGGTATGCTGCCGCCATATTTATCGACGATGATCCCGGCCATCTTGACCAGATTGCGGCTCTTAGTTCTGTAAAGGCCGCAGCTTTTGATCAGTTGCTCCACTTCCTGCACGTCAGCTCCGGCCATATCGGCAGGGTTTTCAAAGGCAGCAAACAGTGCCGGAGTAATGCGGTTAACCTGTTCATCCGTACTTCTGGCCGAGAGGATGACTGCTACCAGAAACTGAAAAGGGGTGTAGTAATGCAGAGAGGTCTTGGCTTCCGGGTAATGTTTATTCAATAAATCCAGTATCTCTTTTGTATTGTTATTCATCTTCGGTTTACGGACCCGTTTTGCAAAAATATTGTTGTAAGTTATAATTATCTGATTTTATCCTGCAAGCCGGCGTACCACCGGCATTATCCTTAAACACCTCAGAGTTTCTCTTTCTCCTCAATAGTAATCAGACCCTCTTCATGCAAAGCAACGAGGACATCCGTAAGATCCCTTCTTTTTTCTGGAGGGATCGTTTCTACAAAACGGTTGAGCTCCTCTTTATCCACATGACTGGTTACCTTGATTCCTCCCACCTCAAAAGTTTTGGGCATAATGCTACCTCCATGAAGTTTTTATTTTATTCTTGCCCTGAATGAAATAATACTATCCCTTCCCGCCGGCAATGATTTTGAATTTTTCTCTCCCCTCATCATAGAGGTCTCTTCCATATACATCAT
>JBASYW010000117.1:0-2121 GCA_049277715.1 Dethiobacteria bacterium
TCCTGCCTACAGAGAAAAAACGACGGCGACGCATCATAATAAATAATCCCCCTATCTATTGATACTATGGCAGGGAGATTATAATTATAACTTCTATTTTGTTTTTTTATTTAATAATTACCTTGACGAACTTGCGCTTTCCGATTTGAAGTAAAGTTTCCTCCTTTATATCAATGCTCTGATTGATTTCCTCTACTTTCTGCCCGTTAACACGCACTCCCCCTTGCAGGATAAGTCGGCGCGCTTCACTGTTACTGCTTACCATTCCTGTATGAGACATCAGCCGAATTAAATCCGCAGGCGTCTCCCATGTAGAAGAATCCAGGCAAATCAAAGGGATATCCTCCGGCAGCCCCCGGTCCTGAAAAACACGCCGAAATTCTTCTTCGGCCTTCAATGCCTGTTCCCGACCATGGTATAAAGTAACGATCTCACGCCCCAGCCTCATCTTGGCGTCGCGGGGATGGAGCCTGCCTCGATGTAAATCCCTTCTGATTTCCTCGATCTCCCTTGGTGAAAGGCGTGTAGACAAGGCAAAGTACTCCAACATCGCCTCATCGTTAATAGACATGATTTTTCCGTACATTTCAGCGGGAACCTCGGTTATACCGATATAATTGCCCAGGCTTTTGCTCATCTTTTGAACACCGTCAGTCCCGATCAATATGGGTGTGGTCAATGTAATCTGAGGTTCCTGTCCGTATTCTTTCTGTAAGAATCTGCCCATGAGCAGATTGAATTTCTGTTCGGTGGCGCCCAATTCCACATCCGCACGGACGGCAACCGAATCATAGCCCTGCATCAGCGGATAAAAAAATTCATGCAAACTGATGGGCATCCCTTCACGATATCTGCGGCTAAAGTCCTCCCGTTCAAGCAATCTGGCCACCGTAATTTTTGATGCAAGCTCGATGAGTTCGTTAAATTTTAGCTCCGCCAACCATCTGCTGTTAAAGATAAGTTCCGTCTTCTCGGGATAAAGGATTTTATATACCTGCTCACGGTAAGTCTGGGCATTGGCCAATACTTCCTCCTCGGAAAGTTGTTTTCTGGCTTCCACGCGGCCGGTGGGATCCCCAATGCGACCGGTAAAATCCCCAAGAATAATGATCGCCTCATGACCAAGTTCCTGAAATTCACGTATTTTATGAAGAACCACCGCATGCCCCAGATGCAAATCCGGTGCCGATGGATCAAATCCCAGTTTGCATTTCAAAGGCGTCTCCGTTTCATAAGAACGCTTTAGCTTCCGGTAAAGCTCTTCTTCAGGGATAATTTCCACCGTATTCCTCTTTATAATCTCCATCTGCTCCGAAGGTGTAAGTTTTTTCATGACCGGTAAATAAATTATTCCTCCTTAACTGAAACAATAAAATGGTGATAACCTATTGTTTATTTTAACATAATCACGGATCAATGTGGTTTTTTCTTTTTCAGATAGTGCCGGGGATTAAAAGAAAATCCATCACTGGCCGCAATTACTTTAATGCCGATCTCCTCGGTCAATTCTTGCGCCAATTTATGGGGTTTATTTGCCAGCATCGTCGTCCCAAAGTGAGTCAATATCGCCGCCTCCGGCTTTATGTTCTTGATTAACTCCTTTACTCTTATCAGATCCAGATGCTGAATATGTCGGGCCTGAACCGGCTCGTAAAGAACAACATTGATGATCAGGATATCAGCCCGGTAATGGTCAACCAGTTCCGGAAAGTAAGCCGTATCGGTAATAAAAGAGATCTTTCCGTAAGGCAGATCAAACTTGAACCCATAATTCTCCACGGGATGAAGGTGGGTTACCGGCGTGGAAAACCTGATGTTTCCCAGCTCATACCGGCCGCCTTCCCTCAGTATTACCAGCTTATCCACCGCCTCCCGGAGATAGGTGAATAATACCGGTTCAAAATTGAGGGCCGATGCGGGCAAGAAGACAACACCCCGGCGGTTGTAGGTGCCGTTGGTTATCGCCTCCACCATGATATTCAGATCGGTAGAATGGTCCAGATGTCTATGCGAGAGCAAAATCCCTTCCAGATTATCAGGATCAAGTTTGGGCCTGCTGGCAAAACACCTGACCAGGGTGCCGGGCCCGGGATCGATCAGAAAATTGGTCCCCCCAAAACA
>JBASYW010000118.1:0-1904 GCA_049277715.1 Dethiobacteria bacterium
GCATCGGGTAGGAACTGAACAGCGTATAATAGCTGTCCTGGCATGGGTTTTGCATAATGAAATGCTCCTTTCTTTGATTTTGACGGCAGTGCCGCCTTGATATATGACAAAAGCCAGCACTCCCGAAGGGCTGCTGGCTTTATGCCCGAATGAATTGGCCGGAAACAAAAAAAGTGCCATTTGCAATAATGCAAATGACACTGTATAACTCTGTTAAACTGTGCTTGGATCAGAACCAAACTTGATACTTACATAGATAGTATAACAGAAAACTTCGCAATAGTCAATCCATTCGCCGGAAAAGGGCATTTTCAGCACGAATCAATTTACATTCTTACTTCATAAGCCGGAAATTTGCAGTCGGAATGTAAACGCACATTAGTTTAAGCCATCGCAGGCTTTCGTGCATCGATATAGAGATCAATGTCATGAATGATATAGTTTATGCTGGTGGTGTGAAGCGCCTCGTAGCAGGCGTACAGGTAATCCCACACGCGATATTTACTGAACATCTCATCAAGCTGTCTGCCAGTCAGCTTCTTTGCATATTTGTATTGCTCGGCACAGAATATCATGAATTTTCCCTCTTTTGTCATGCTGTGATCACGGCATTTCGGGATTTTAGGTAGATATCAATATCATTGTTAATGTACTGATACCCGGTCGTATGAAGGACATCGTAAAACTCATTCAAGTAGTCAAACACACCGTAACGACGAAACAGTTCTGCAGTCTGTTTACCCGTCAGAGATTTATGCGCCTTATAGCTTTCAAGGCAAAACACAGAAAAAGCAGTTTCTTTGCTCATGGTTGTTCCTCCTTACACATCGGGAAATTCAATTTTTCCCGTTTTTTCTTCCTGCTCAAAAAGCAGATACAGCATATCCGTACTGTATTGCCAGACTTTCGTATCCTCCTGCTCAAGAGTGGCATACAACTTTGAATTATACAACTTTGTGATTGCGTCATTTTCGGATATATTTTTCTTTTTTGCGATCATCCCTACAAGGTCAGCACTGATGTAGGGCATAATTGCTGCAAATTGTTCCTGTCCCATATCATTGTTCCTCCGTTCTGATTTCTTTTGAATCGATAAAGCGAATATAGGAAAGCATCTTTTCTGTATGGAATGTCCATTGATCCTGCAGGACCTCTGTCTTCAGCCGTTTTACCGTTTCCTCCGCATCCAGAACGCCGGTTTCAAAAAGGCGGATAGAGCGATAAACATTATCATCCGCTACCGGACCGATATGCATATCGAACATCTTTTCCGGCGTTTCACCGCGGCGGTTTCCGACGACGAATTGCAGCCACTCCATATCAGCGTGAGTGAAATGATATATCTCTGCCTGTTTCTGCGCTAGCTCAAAATCAAATTCGTAGATCGAAACATATCCGATATTCTTGCTCTCTCTGCGCATTTTGATTTTTGCCCAACGCTCTGCTTGATGCTCAGATGTGGTCGTATAAAAGCCTGTTCCGAAATCAAGGAATGAATCACTGATGCGGATCTCCGGCTTTTCAACGAGCACCGTGCTTCCGTGATAAATAATCATGCGAGTTCCTCCAATAGTCTATGAATGGTTTTCTGCTCCTGCTTCAGCGCAGAAAGCATTTCAGTATAATGCTTCCGAAGGGCAAGCTTTTCACGGATTGTGTCAACCGTGTCAGTATCTTTACCAATATATTTATCGTACAGCTTGCCGTTCTCTCTGTATCTAAGATAGTAGTATCCGTTTTTGCGGCAGGCAATCGACCCTTTGGGAAGTGCTTCAATCAGAGATTCGTATTGAAGAATCATCTGTTCATTGCGAACAGCTTCCTTCTGCACCACGGAATCAATCAGCATTGCTCTCACTTCGGCATTATTATACCACACAAATTGCAAAATATCAATAGGCATG
>JBASYW010000119.1:0-14260 GCA_049277715.1 Dethiobacteria bacterium
CCGAGCGCAGCGAGGAATCTTGAGCGCAGCGAACGGTTTTGAGCAACGCTTCGTTTAGGATGGAGCGGTTCGTTCAGAAATATGACAGCGAGGGGGGCTCCCTTAGGATCATCAGGTGGCGAAAAAAGAGAAAAAATGCTAATATATATGAAATAGGGTTTGTCGGTTGAGCGACAAAAAACCCGGCCAACACAGATTCCATATCAGCAAAAAAGGAGAAAGAGATGAAATTTTCAGAGGGAAGAACAGGGCGCATCTTTGTATTAAGATTGGAACAGGGGGAGAAGATACCGGAGGTGATCGAGAGTTTTGCCGGTGAGCAGGGGGTGCCGGCAGCTCTGGTATTTTTTCTGGGCGGTGCCGAACGAGGCAGCAAGGTGGTTGTAGGACCGGAGGAGGGCACGGAGAAGGGCAGGCCCGTATCCATGATAACGGCGCTGAAGGGTACCAGTGAAGCGCTTGGTTTCGGAACCTTGTTTAATAATGAAGAGGGTTCTCCCAAATTGCATATGCATTCCGCATTTGGACGGGAGCAGGATACGATTACCGGCTGTACCCGCGAGGGCGTGGAGATATGGAATATCGGAGAAGTTGTTCTCATAGAGATACTAGATACATCGGCGGTGAGGAAGGTGAATCCGCAGAGCGGTTTTGAGTTGTTGGAACTGTAAAGGCGGCGTAAGAGGAGGCGGGAGGAGGGAGAGAAGGCGGAGGTGAGACATTATTAAGGTGGAATGAAGAACAGAAGATTTGTATAAAAGAAGATGGATATGGTTAGAATTAAGTTTAATTTATATTCCCCTTTTTCCCAACAAGAAGGATAAGGGGATGTTTGGATTGACGACACCTACTTATAACAGCCAGGACCCTGGTTAACATATGGGGCTAATTTTATTGGAGGTGATTTTATGGTGTTTGATTCCGCCAAACAGAAGGTGACCGAATTTGCGTTGGAAAAGGCGATAAAATATCTGCATAAAGATCCTGAAAAGAATCTGATGATCACCTTGGATTATCTGCATAGCTTGGCGCTCAAGCCATATCACAAACAATGGGTTGCCCTGGTCAAGGATTTTTGCAAAAGGAACCCGCAGGTGTTAATGCAGGCTAAAAGACTGCTAAAAAATGAAGAGCTGCTTTTTAATCTGATCAATTCCTGGGTTGTCAAAGGGGGCTTTTACGGGAAGCCGAAGCGGGAGAAGGCGGCGGCCGAGTTGGGTGTTTCGGTCCCCGCGGCCATCCTTATCGATCCGACTTCAGCCTGTAATCTGCGATGCAAAGGATGCTGGGCGGGGAGATACAACAAGTCGGATACGCTTGAGCCGGAGCTGCTGAACCGGATCATAGCTGAAGCCAGGGATATCGGTATCCACTGGATTGTGTTATCCGGCGGCGAGCCTTTCTGTTATCCTTATCTCATGGATATACTGGAGGAGAATCCGGATTCTTTCTTTGTGGCATTCACGAACGGGACGTTAATTGATGAGAAAAAGGCTGATCAGCTTGCCGAACGGGCCAACCTGAGCCCCGCTTTCAGTCTGGAAGGCGGGAGGGAACATACGGATGCCAGAAGAGGGGCGGGCACCTATGACAAGGTGATCAGGGCGATGGATCTTCTGATGGAGCGCGGTGTTTTATTTGGCACATCGGTAACGGCGATGAGCAGCAACGTGGAAGATCTTCTCAGCGAACGATTTATAGACTTTCTCCTTAAAAAAGGGGTGCTCTACATGTGGGCATTTCATTATATCCCCGTAGGAAGCAACCCCGATGTGCGGATGATGCTCTCGCCCGAACAGCGTTTGTGGATGAACAGGAGGGTGGAGGAGCTGCGCAAGGATAAGCCGATGTTTATATTGGATTTCTGGAATGACGGCAAGTATACCGAAGGCTGTATCGCCGGAGGGCGCCAGTATTTCCATATCAACTCCGCCGGTGAGGTTGAACCCTGTGCCTTTGTGCATTTTGCGGTCGATAATATCAGGAATAAGAGTTTAAAGGAGGTTTTACAGAACTCCTTTTTCAAAGCTTACCAGAGAGAGCAACCCTTCAATGAGAATCATCGGGCTCCCTGTCCGATCATAGATGCACCGGATTCTCTCCGCAAGATGGTGGCCGAATGTGGAGCACATGCCACCCATGCCGGCGCCGAACATGTTCTGGAAGAGGAGATCAACCATTATCTGCATGATCTGTCCGACCGCTGGAAAGCGATTATCAATGAATGATCAGAATTCCGATGCCGGAATGGTACCAACAAGATATGTGCCAAAGGTGAGAGCCGATGAACAATAAAGTTTTTGTTTACGGAAGCCTCATGAGAGGAGGAAGTAATTCCGGGCTGTTAAGAGGCAGCACCTTTCTGGGGACTGCTACTGCAGAGGGTTTACGTCTTTACAGGGTTACCGATTCATACCTCGGAGCAGTCCGCGGGGAGGGACGGAAGGTCAAAGGGGAGCTGTTTGAGATTGATCCTTCCCGGTGGGAAGATCTGGACCGTCTGGAGGGTAATAATTATTATTACAGAAGGGAACTGATAAAGGTTGTCCTCGATGATGCGGGAGCGGAGACGGATGCCTGGGTTTATCTCTGGCTGCAGGATGTGGACCCCCGGATGGAAGTCCCTTATGACCAACAGCCGTGGTCGTAACATGCATGTTTGTGCCGAGATGATCGGCACAACTGCTTCTCATTAATTACCATATATTTTGGCCAAAGTGAATGGTAAGATGTTAAGTGCAGTCACGAACATTTCACGGAGGCTTCGAAGATGAACAAGGCAGCAAAAACCATCTTATGCTTTGGCGTTTACCACCTGATCCCCGGTACTGTTCCGATGGCTATTCTCCGCACGATCCACGCCCGAACCTTTTATGGACCAGATTCGCACTCAAATCTTCGAAATATCTGTATAAATCCGAGTATTATGGCTGGTAAAGCAGATCGTTTATCAGCCATATTTTTACGCTTGGGGCATGATGGCGGAAGAATTGACGAAGGCTGCCTATATAGTTATTATTAAATAGCATACGGCAAATATATACGGAAATGAGTTATACTATGTTCTCTTGCGACGTACTGGTCATCGGCTCCGGCGGTGCCGGTCTGCGGGCGGCCCTAGAGTCCGCCAAAGACCCCCGTCTCTCGGTTATGATCATCTCCAAGACCATGCCTACCCGCGCGGCAACCTGTATGGCCGAAGGCGGTATTAACGGTGTGCTTGCATTCCCCGGAAACAAAGATACGTTGGCCGACCATGAACGGGATACGGTTGTCGGCGGCGATTTCCTGGGGGATCGCGATGCCATCCGTTTTTTTGTAGAGGAGGCCGCCCGGGTCGTGCGGGAGACCGATTACTGGGGGATGCCTTACAGCCGAACTTCAGATGGACGGATTGCTTCCCGGAAGATGGCGGGACAATCTCATGCCCGTACCAATTTTGCGATGGATAAGACGGGGCATATGCTCCTTCATACTATTTTTGGACGGGTTCTTTCCACCGGGATTCCTATCCTCAGCAATTGGCAGCTGTTGGAGCTGGCCGTGGCGGAAGGTCGTGTTGCGGGGGTGGTGGCCCGGGATATTGAAACGGGTAAGATTATTCCGATAGCCGCGCGGGCTGTTATCCTGGCCACGGGGGGATATACGCGCATGTACTGGGGGCGGACAAGCACCCCTTTTATCTCCACCGGTGACGGGGTGGCCGCCGCTCTAAGGGCGGGGATCTCCATAATTGATCCGGAGATGATCCAGTTCCATCCGACCGGTTTTTTACACGGCGGGGCGCTCGTCACGGAGGCCGCCCGCGGCGAAGGCGGTATACTGATTAATAATCGAGGCGAACGTTTTATGGAGCGTTATGCTCCCGAAGCGATGGAACTGGCACCCCGGGATATAGTTGCGCGGGCCATTGAGAGAGAGATCCGCGAGGGCCGAGGGTTTGGCGAGGATGGGGAGGCCCATGTCCTTCTGGACCTGAGACATCTGGGGCGGAAGAAAATTATGGAGCTGTTGCCCCAGATACATCATGATGCGCTGCTGTTTGAAGGGGTTGACCTTGCAGATAATCCCGTTCCCGTCCGTCCCACTGCTCATTATTGTATGGGAGGGGTGGAGATCGTTGATTATCGAACGATGGCCACGGCTCTGCCGGGTCTCTTCGCTGCGGGTGAATGTTCCTGTGTTTCTATACACGGAGCCAATCGTCTGGGCGGGAATTCTCTGGCGGAATCACTGGTTACGGGCAAGACAGCGGGCGCCGGTGCGGCGGCGTACGTGCAGGGGGTCGGGCGGAAACCGGAAGCGGACGCGCCGGATGAGTTGATGGCGATAACCCGGGAACGGATAGATGCGGCCTTGCGGCGGGACTCCGGTCCATCGGTGGTCTCTGTCCGGGAGCGGCTTTCGGAGATTCTTTGGGCCAAGGCGGGAATATTTCGTACCGAAGCCGGGCTTCGATCGGCCGCTGCGGAAACGGAAACGCTGGCGGTCGAATATGAAAGGGCCTGCATCGGCAACGATAAGCCGCTTTTCAATACGGCCCTGACCCATTTTATCGAAGTGGGCAACATGCTTCTTCTGGCCAGAGCCACGATCGCGGCGGCTTTGGCGCGCCGTGAATCGAGGGGGGCACACTGCCGGGAAGATTTTCCGGAGAGAGATGACGCCTCTTTTCTGAAACATACAACGGTATCCATGGGGAACGGGTCTCCCTGGGTTTCCTGGCAGCCGGTAGCCGGTATTGATGGCTGCAGAGATGGGAAGGAGGAGGTGCCCCGGTGGAGATAGTTACGTTTGTCATTGAACGTTTTGACGGGGAGAGGTCTTATTCCCGGGAATATGATTTTGCATATCGGGAGGGTATGACGGTCCTCGATGCTCTGATGGAGATCAGGGAGAAGCAGGACCCCTCTCTCAATTTTACGGCCTCCTGTCGGGCGGCGATCTGCGGTTCCTGTGCGGTACGGGTGAATGGAAATGCGGTGCTGGCCTGTGATACGCGTCTGGACGAGCTGCTGAAAAAGTGGTCTTCAAGTACTCTGACTGTCGGGCCGCTGGCTAATTTTCGGGTGATCAGTGATCTGGTGGTGGACTGGGATGAGAAGCTGGCACGTCTGCAGACCATCTGCCCGGGGCTGGTTGCCGATGAGGGAGCTTTTGATCGGAACGGTTCTTCCCAGCCCCCTGAAAATGTTAATAAGGTGCATGAGATGTGGAACTGCAATCTGTGTGGAGCCTGCGTCTCGGAGTGCAATAAACTTACGCGGGGATCGGCGGATTTTCTGGAACCGTTTGTATTTACGGCCGCGCGCAAGTATGCGGAGGATTCTCGCGGTGGCGAGCCTCTGCATCATCTGGAGCCTGCTCTGAAAAACGGGTTGTGGAAATGTTTTTACTGTCAGGAGTGCGTGACAAAGTGCCCCCAGGGAGTGAAGCCTGCCGAAGATATCTCCCGGATGAGAGAGGCCACCATGCGGTCCGGATTCGTGAACGGCGCCGGCCCCAGACATGCGCAGTCCTTCCTGAAGGATATGGAGGGCACGGGACGCCTCGATGAGATCAAGCTGGGGTTGCGTACGGAAGGCTTATGGAAAAACATGGGGCGGCTGCCCCTGGCTCTTCGCCTGATATCACGGGGGAAGATCAGTTTACGTAACCGACCCAGGACCATCGCCGGACATGATAAACTGCGGGAGATGCTGCGGATGCGTAAAGGAGAGATAAAGCGATGAGATATGCGTTCTTTCCGGGCTGCGTCCTGAAAGGATTTGCGGCGGAGGCTTACGATGCCACGATGGAGGTCGGCGTACGGCTGGGGATGGAACTGATCGAGATACCCGGCTGGAGCTGTTGCGGGGCTACAAATGTACAGAATGACGATGAGACCACGGCCCTTATCCTGAACGCGCGGAATCTTGCCCTTGCGGAACAGATGGGGCTACCCCTGCTTACGGTATGCAGCACCTGTGCTTTTATGTTATTACATGCCCGGAAAATTCTTGATGGGGGCCGGAAGAAGGAGATAAATCGATATCTGGCGGCCGGAGAGATGGAATACCGGGGCCATACCCGGGTCACACAGCTGCTCTGGGAGCTTGATCGGAGGCCGGAGATAATACGCCGTAATATCCGCCGTAGACTTTCGGGCCTGAAAGTGGCCGGTTTTTACGGCTGCCATACTGTCCGGCCGCCCCGGATCATGGATTATGAAGATGCACAGAACCCGGGCAGCCTCGAGAATATTATCCGTGAACTGGGAGCCGAACCGGTGTCTTATCCCGGCCGGCTGCGCTGCTGCGGTTTTCACGCACTGTTCACCGCGAAAGATGATGTGGCTCAGGCATCCGGCCTGTTGCTGGAGGAGGCCGCCGCGGCCGGAGCCCATTGTATCCTTACCCCTTGCCCGCTCTGTCAGATGCAATTGGATCTGTTCCAGCCCGAGATCCCGACCTCTTCCCGGATACCTGTTCTTCACCTGGCCCAGCTTGTAGGGTTGGCTCTTGATGTGCCCGGCAAGAAGCTGGGGCTGGGACGCCATATAATCAGGTTTCAGCAGGAAGGTCTTTTTTAATCGCTGACACCGGGAGAGAATGACCTTCTTTCTCACCTCATGAGGGTAAGAAAAAAGCAGAATAAAGAAGGAATATGGGGAGCTGATGGATAAATATTTATAGATAAAAGGTAATGAAGGTGGACGAGATGGAGCAGAGGAAAAAGGACGGACAGGAGTATATTCTGGCCATAGATTTTGGCACCCAGAGCGTAAGGGCGATCATATTTAATGATGGCGGGAGGATCATGGCCAAGGAAAAACTCGAATATGAGCCGTATTTCTCCACCCATCCCGGCTGGGCGGAGAAGGATCCTCTGGACTACTGGGAGAGCATGTGCCAGGTTATCCGGGAGGTACGCCGGGGCAACGAGGAGATCTGGCCTGCGCTGCGGGGGATCGTATTGTCGGCCTTGAGAGATACTTCGGTGTACCTCGATAAAGACGGGAAAGTGCTGCGACCGGCCATACTGTGGCTGGATCTGCGCATGGCTTCAGGCATGCCTGCTCTTTCAAAACTGGAAGAGCTGGCCATCAATCTGGCGGGGGTAAGACAGACGTTATCGATCCTTTACAAAAAAACCAAATCGAATTGGATGATAGAAAATGAGCCTGATATCTGGGCAAAGACCGATAAATACCTTCAGGTTTCCGGATTTATAAATTACCTTCTTACGGGAAAATTTGTCGATTCCAATGCCGCGCAGATTGGATTTATCCCCTTTGATTACAAGAGAAAAACATGGTACAAGAAAAAAAATTTAAAAGCCAAACTGATGCCTGTTGAAGCAGAAAAGTTGCCCGATATTGTTGAGCCGGGCACCATTATCGGCCATGTGACCGAGAAAGCCGCTGCAGAGACGGGTCTGCCGCAAGGGCTGCCGGTAGTCGCCGGAGGATCGGATAAAGGGTGCGAGACACTGGGGGTCGGATGTCTTGATGAGACTTCGGGAAGCATCAGTTTAGGTACGACGGCCACCATTCAGACGACGAGCCGACGCTATTACGAGGCGATCAGGTTTTTGCCGCCTTATCCCGCGGTTATACCGGGATGCTACAATCCCGAGGTGCAGATATTCAGAGGATATTGGCTGGTCAGCTGGTTCAAGAAAGAGTTCTCCAAAAAAGAGGTTATGGATGCGCTCAAGTTGAATGTGTCGCCGGAGGATATGCTCAACACCAAGCTGGATACCGTCCCTCCGGGATGCCATGGATTGCTGCTGCACCCGATGTGGTCGCCCGGTATCCTTACTCCTACGGCCAAAGGCTCTTTAATCGGTTTTGGCGATGTCCATACCCATGCTCATGTTTATCGGGCCATAATCGAAGGGGTTGCGTTCGCTCTTTACGAAGGCCTGGAGAGGATTCAGAGGAAGTCGGGGCAGAAGATGAAGGAGGTTGCCGTCTCCGGAGGCGGTTCGCAGAGTGATGCCATCTGCCAGATAACCGCCGATATCATGAATCTGCCGGTGAAGAGGGTCCATACCTATGAGACCTCGGGGTTGGGCGCGGCGATTATCGGGATGGTGGGAACGGGTGTTTATGCTTCTTTTAACGAAGCTATGCGCAATATGGTTCACTACAAGGATACATTTATGCCCCGCGCAGAAAACGTAAAAATTTATGGCCAACTTTATCGAGATGTATTCATCAAGATATTTCCCCGTCTAAAGCATTTATATGATGATATTCAGCGGATAACCGGTTATCCGCAGCTATAAAATAAGGAGGAGCAACATGAGCAGAAAAGACAGGTTTTTACCGGATTGGATCGAGGAAGCACCGCCGGAAGGATCATACCGCTCGATTTTTAAATGGGGAGACCCGCTTGGCTTCAGACATCCCAGTAAAGGGATGTACCGGGCCCTGAAAGAGGCTTTCGGGATGACCGATAAAGATTTTAAAGCTCCTCATAAGACCGGGTTCAACCGGGTGGATATCGGGAAGAGGACGGTCAACCTTGAGCGGAAGCATATCAAGAAGTTTAAAGAGATCGTCGGGGACGAGAACGTCAAAGATGACGATTATTCACGTCTTTATTATTCCACGGGGAAGACCATCGAAGAGGCGTGGGAGCTTCGCGATGGCATTATCAGAGAGATCTGTGATGTTACGGTCCATCCACGGAATAAAAAAGAGGTTGCCGAGATAGTGGCCTACTGCCATGATCATCAGATTCCAATCTACGTCTTTGGCGGTGGTTCCTCGGTCAACTTCGGGCTGCGTCCGGAAAAGGGCGGGATCTCGCTTGTTTTAAAGACGCATATGAATAAAATCGTGGAAATTAATGAAGAAGACCGGACCTGCACGGTGGAGGCCGGGATATTTGGACCGGCATACGAAGGGGCCCTCAATAACGCCCGTGAGCGCTTTAATACCAAATACAATTATACATGCGGACATTTCCCGCAGTCATTTGAATATTCATCGGTGGGGGGCTGGATCGTCACGCTCGGCTCGGGGCAGGCTTCCACTTATTACGGCGATGCCTATGATTTGATCCTCAGTGGAGAATACGTGACCCCGATCGGGACGATCATGACTGAAGATTATGTTCATTGCGCCAACGGGCCCAGGGTGAACGATATCATGAAGGGCAGCGAAGGATGCTTCGGCATCCTCGTCGAGGTGAAGATGAAGATCTTCAGACATATGCCCCGGAACAGGTTTCGGTACGGTTATATCTTTAAAACCTGGGAAGATGCCGTCAACGCCGCACGGGAGATATGCCAGGGTGAATTCGGACTGCCTTCGGTGTTGAGGATCTCCGATCAGGAAGAGACGGATGTCGGGTTAAAACTATATGGAATAGAGGGGACCGCCGCGGACTCGGCATTGAGACTGATGGGGTACAAGCCCGGTAGTCGGTCGCTGATGCTCGGGCATACGGAAGGGGAAAGAAAATTTTCCCGGAACGTAAGAAAGAAGATACACCGGATTGCCCGCAAGCACGGGGCGATGTCCATAACCGGGTACGCAGCCAAGAAATGGGAGCACAGCCGCTATACCGATCCGTATCTGCGGGAAGATCTGCAGGATTACGGGATCATCACCGATACGCTGGAGACCTCGGTGCTCTGGAGCAACCTGCACAAAATTCACAAGCAGGTGAGGGCTTTTGCCAAGAGCCGGCCCGGAACAATCTGCATGACCCATGCTTCGCATTTTTATCCATACGGGACGAACCTTTACTTCATCTTCTTTGCGAAGATGGATGATATTAATGAATACCGGGAATTCCAGGCCCGGATTGTGGATGAAATAATCAAGAGCGGTGGTTCCCTGAGCCATCATCATGGGGTGGGCAAGATGCTGGCGCCCTGGATGGAACATCTCCATGGTCCCCGCAATATGGGGATTTACCGCGTTTTAAAACAATACTTTGATCCGAAAGGGATCCTCAACCCCGGAGCGCAGATGGGGCTGGATAATTCACGGGATGATGATCCCGACTACCGCTTTGCCAGAAGGAAGATGAAGTAACCGCAACAACGGTACAATGCGGGTCTGAAGGATCGGAGATAAGCGGAAAACCAAATAAGCTAAAACAAGGTGATTAGATGTCGTCAACTGCACAATCCAGATGGAACGCGAAAGACCGCGGCGAGCAGATCAAGAAAGCGGCGGCCAATGAGTACGATGTGGTCATTATCGGGGGAGGGATTACCGGTGCGGGAATTGCCCGCGAATGTGCCTTGCGGGGGCTCTCTTTCTGCCTGATTGAGAAACGCGATTTTGCTTTTGGTACTTCTTCAAGGTCATCGAAGCTCTTTCACGGCGGGATCAGGTATCTGTCTTCCCGTGAGTTCGGGTTGGTAAGGGAGTCAACCACGGAAAGAAACTGGCTGATGCACCATCTGCCCAATCTGGTTCGCCCGCTGGGCTTTATGTACTGTGCCTACGAGAAGGGCAAGGATCGGCCGGTGATGGTGAAAGCGGGGGTAAGGCTTTACGAAATCCTTTCCGACTGGCGCAGCGAGTTCAAAAATTACCGGAAATCCAGGATATTCAAGAAAGATTTTGTGGAAGAATTTGAACCGACGGTGGCCACGGAAAACCCCGAGCTGGGCAAGTTGGTTCTGGCGGGATTTTATTACGATACCAACTGTGATGATGCCCGGGTTACCCTGGAAATTATAAAAGAGAGTCTTGAATATGCCGCCGGGCATTCAGTAGCGATAAGTTATGCTCGGGTTGATGATTATATGCGGGATTCTTCCGGCCGGGTCAAAGGAGCCGTGGTCCGGGATGAGTTCAGCGGGGATATTTTTGAGGTAAGGGGTAAGGCGGTGGTATCCGCTACCGGGATATGGACGGATGAGCTGTTGGCCAAGGCGGGGTACGACCGGACCAGGATTTATCCGACCAAGGGTGTGCATATCATCGTGCCCAACGAGCGTATCGGCAACAGAAACGCTTTCGGGTTGCGATCTTTTGATGACGGCAGGTTTTTCTTTGTTTTAAGGAGGGAGAAGGTAACGGTAATCGGCACCACAGATACGGCTTATTATCCGGAATCAAAGAATCTGGATGAACCCTGGTGCAAAAAAGAAGATTGCGATTATCTTCTGCGCACGGTGAACAGGATGTTTCCCCATGCGATGCTTACTTATGATGATATTATCGGTACTTTTGCCGGGATCAGGCCTCTGATCAGGCAGGAAGGGGCCAAACACGAGTCGGATGTATCGCGCACGCATGAGATAATGGCCACGGATAACGGTGTTGTGGCTATTGCGGGGGGCAAGTCAACTACTCACCGGCGGATGGCCGAAGACCTCCTTTTTTACCTCGTGGAGAAAGGTTATCTGCGCGGGTTCAACAAACCCGAGCATCACCGCCGGGGTTATTCGAAGATCCCCTTCAAGGTGGGGATTACCAGAAAGGAATTTGATGCCGTGGTCACCGCCAGGGGGCTGCACAAGGTATCCTGGCCCGATCAGCTCGATTACCTTTACCGGCAGTTTGGCCGCCAGGGAATTACCATCCTGGAAGAGATCAGAAAGAATCCGGAAAGCGGCCAATCTTTACTGGAGGGTTATCCTCATTGCCGGGCGGAGATCGAGTTTATCCTGGAGTATGAAAATGCACCGAAACTGGTCGATGTTCTATGCCGCCGGACGGAGGCACAGTGGATGATCTGGCATTATAAGCAGCCCCGGCTTGCTGCTGCGGTTGCCGGGATCATGGCCTCTTTTTATGGGTGGTCCATGGAGCGCAAGGAGGCCGAGATCAAGGAATATCTTGCCTACGTTGAAAATACGGTCCGGTTTATCAAAGAAAGATGATACTGCCGGCTGATCCAAAAAAAAGGAAACAACTCCATGAATAGAAGCAAGAAAACAATTTTCATCATCATACTCCTTCTGCTGGGCCTTTTCTTTATACCGGGTGCTCCGGCCGGGGCCGCGGAAACAAAGCCCGGTGATGTCAACGGTGACGGGGCAGTATGTGTTTCCGATGCGATCCTGGTTTTACAGGATGTCGTGGGGATCCGATCTTTATCCGCCGGAGAGAGGGAGAGGGCGGATTTAAACGGTAACGGCAAAGTTGATGTAAGTGATGCCATCCGTATTTTGCGTATTATCGTGGGGCTCGACGGGTACTCTTTCAGGGGCGTGTCGATGGGGGATACGGAAGCGGATGTTCTCCGGATCCTCGGCGAGCCTGCCCGTAAAGATCTGAGCAAGTACGGTTTTGAGTGGTACATATACAATCAGGATTATGATAATTACATACAGATGGGCATCAAAGAGGGAAGGGTCGTCGGCATCTACACAAACGCCGGCCGCTGGAAGATGAACGGCGGCATCAGACCGGGTTCTACCTGCGAGGAACTGAAGGTGCAGTACGGTGATCCTCTGGATGGTATTAAAAAAGGCAATGTCAATTATCTGTTCAGTGAAGCGCAGAAAGAGCAGGTTTTCGTGTGCCTGATCGATGAAGAGTACTATGCTTATTTCTTTTTGGATAAATTTAACGAGGGCAAGGTTACGGCGGTTCAGCTGATTGATAAGACCGTGGAAGAGGGGATGATGACGTGGTATCCTATCCCCAGCGATGCACTGAGGACGGCTTTTGAGCGGCAATCGATGGATCTGGCCAATGCCATAAGGGCAAGAAACAAAAAACCTCCTTTTCAATGGTGTGAACGGGCCCGGAGTGCGGCGCGGAAGCACAGCGAGGATATGGCCTTGCACAATTATTTTGATCATAAGAATAAGCAGGGGGAGGAGCCCGCCGATCGCATGACCAAAGAAGGGATCCTTTGGAGCTCATGCGGCGAAAATATTGCCGCCGGCCAGACCAGCGCCATCATGGCCCATGAGGGGTGGATGAACTCCGCGGGGCACCGCAGTATTATTCTGGGGGAGGGGGACAATATTCCGGGGGACTTCAGCCATGTGGGAGTGGGCGTGGCTTTCGGAGGCGAGCATCAGATATATTATACTCAGAATTTTTACACGCCCCAATGAGGGCGGAGGGTCTGATAATATTTTAGATATTTTAATGAAGGCGGGGAGTATAAATGCGGTTCAAGACCGAAAAAGAGGAGACGGTACATATCATCGGGCGCATCGTAATTACCGCCGAAGTGTTGAACCTGATCATCACACCGCTTGCGGCACGTCTGGAGATGATCGAAAAAATTGTTTTTGCCATCGAAGATGATGATCTCAAAGTATATGTACAGGGAAAGTACAAGATGTTCCCCTTTAAAGCGCTCTATAACATCAAGATCAGTACGCTGGTTTTCAACACCGATGAGTTGAAGTTAAGTTTTTCTTTCGGGGAGAAGGTCCATTCCAACAGCTGGACGGTTAACCTCATCATGAAACAGATCTCCAGGGGCGGGAGTTTTTTGGAAAGATTCACCAAAAAAAGGGACGGTATTTCCGTGACCGATGATGAAGTGTATGTTGATTTTGGTGCACTGCTGAAGATCTCCCGCGAAGAGATCATAAAAAAGATGGGGCGGGATCTCTTTTCGATGGTCTCCCTTGAGCCTGTCGGTAAAGGGGAGAGTTTTTTTATCGATATAGGTATTACCGAGGCCGGACTTCGGGAACTTGTCTCCACAGGTGTGGACGATGGGGGAGAAGAAAAATGATCAGCAAAAGTCTGCTGGAGTTATTTTATGAGGCGGCTCATATTCAGCGATGGAATGATCATATCCGATTCAACAAAGGTTTTACGGAACTGGATAAACAGGCACACAAGATGATCATCGCCTATATGATTGCCAAGTTTGAGGAGGAGGCGGCGGTTGATTGGAGACGTCTGATCGAAGGCGGCATGTTTGAATTTATGCACCGCATCACGCTTACGGATATCAAGCCGCCGATATTCCATCGGTTGATGAGTGAGAAAGGAGAAAAACTGAACCGATGGGTGCTCAGCCGTTTGAGAGATAAAATATCCGTTATCCGGGGTGATTTTGCCGACAATTTTGAACGATATCTTTTTGACCCCGAATACTGTCTGGCGGAGAAGAAAATCCTGCATGCCGCTCACTATCTGGCAACCGATTGGGAGTTCAAATTGATCTATAATCTCAATAAGGGCATTTACGGGGTGGAGGAGACCAGGCAGCGGATCGAGAATGAGCTGGAAGAGCATTACGAACTGGTCGGGGTGCGGAAGCTCGGCATGGGAAAGAAGACTTATAACTTTCTTGATCTCGTCGGGCAGCTCAGATTTCAGCAGAGG
>JBASYW010000120.1:0-3110 GCA_049277715.1 Dethiobacteria bacterium
AAGTCCCTCCGGTGACCCCTCGGCATATTTTATCCGGGGCGCGGTGATTGCCCTCCGCGCCGATGTGGCCTCTCAGATCATGGTCGAGCCCTGAATGGCGGCCGGGTGAGTAAACAAAAAAGCGGGCCAAGATACAGCACCGACAAGTTGTTTGCGCAAGGCAATATTATTGCAAACAGAAAATGAAGTGGGAAAGTGATGGTTGGAAAGATGCTCTCCGATTCCAAAGAAGACCGCGGGCGGTTCATCTCCCCAAGCCGGAAGTCCCTCAGGGGCAAACCTTCGGTACCGGGTGCGTCCGGGACCCTTGCCGTGGCCCTCGCCGGCAATCCGAATGTAGGCAAGAGTACCGTCTTTAACGGCCTTACCGGCCTCAAGCAGCATACCGGAAACTGGCCCGGCAAAACCGTTCATATTGCCGAGGGGAGATGCCGCCACCGGGAGCGAACCTTTACGCTGGTGGATATTCCCGGCACCTACTCCCTTATTTCCGGCTCGTCCGATGAGGAGATCGCCCGCGACTATATATGTTTCGGCCAACCTGCGGCCACGATCATCGTGACCGATGCCACCTGCCTGGAGAGAAACCTCATCCTTGTTTTGCAGACTCTGGAGATAACCGACAAGGTCATCGTCTGCATCAATCTCATCGATGAGGCGCACCGCAAAAAAATCAGCATTGATCTGGAGCAACTCTCAGCCGCTCTGGGCGTTCCCGTTGTGGCTACCAACGCCAGGGATAACCGGGGACTGGAAGAACTGATGGAGGCGGTTTACCAAACCGCAAGCGGTGCAGATACCGTCCCCCGGCCGGCACGTATACAGTACGTCCGCCCCATCGAGGAGGCCGTCGCCATGGTCGAGCCCCATGTCCGGAAATTGCTGGAAGGGCACCCCCCGATCGACAGCCGGTGGATCTCTCTCAAGTTGATCGAAGGCGACCCTTCCCTGGTCCGGGCCATTTACGATTACACGGGAACGGTGAGCATCGCCCATGACCGCGATCTGGCTGAAAGTTTGCAGAGGGCCAAATCCCACTTGACCGAAAACGGGATCGATCCCGAGCAGTTCCGTGATCGCCTTGTCTCGAAAATCGTGCACATGGCGGAAGATATCTGCAGGACCGCGGTCACCTTTGCCAACAAACAGTATAACCGCACCGACCGGCGGATCGACCGCCTCCTGACTTCAAAGACATTTGGAATCCCCGTCATGCTGGCCCTGCTGGTGGTGATATTCTGGATTACACTTGTCGGGGCAAACTACCCGTCCGCTATCCTCGCCACCTTCTTTTTCAAACTGGAAGGAATGCTGGAGATTTTATTGACGGGGTGCGGCCTGCCACTTCTGCTGCAGGAGATACTGCTCCGGGGAGTTTACCGCACGCTGGCCTGGGTAGTATCGGTTATGCTGCCCCCCATGGCCATCTTCTTCCCCCTCTTTACCCTGCTCGAGGACCTGGGATACCTGCCCCGGGTTGCCTTCAACCTTGACAACTTTTTCAGGAAAGCCGCCGCACACGGCAAACAGGCTCTGACCATGTGCATGGGATTTGGCTGCAACGCGGCGGCGGTGATCGGCTGCCGCATCATCGACTCACCCCGGGAGAGGCTCATCGCCATCATCACCAACAACTTTGTGCCCTGCAATGGCCGTTTCCCGATCCTCATCGCCATCGCCACCCTGTTTATCGGAGGAACGGCGGTCACGGACGTTTCCCGGCAGACGGGGGCGGTCCTCGCCATTGCGGCGGCGGTGGCCCTGGGGATAACCGTCACTCTGGCGGTATCAAAGCTGCTCTCCCTGACGATCCTGAAGGGTATGCCCTCCTCCTTTACCCTGGAGCTCCCACCCTACCGCAAACCGCAGCTGGGCCGGATAATAATCCGCTCCATCCTCGACCGCACCCTTTTTGTGCTGGGCAGAGCGGTAACCGTAGCCGCCCCCGCCGGCCTCCTCATCTGGATTCTGGCCAATATCGAGAGCGGCGGTACGAACCTGCTGTCACACCTGGCCCTCTTCTTCGATCCGTTCGCCGGGCTGTTCGGCCTGGATGGTTTTATCCTCATGGCCTTTATTCTGGCATTTCCCGCCAACGAGCTCATCATCCCCATCCTGATCATGAGCTATGCCTCCACGGGAACCCTGGCGGAGCCGGAGAGTATTGAAGGCCTGAGGCAGCTCTTTGCCGCCCACGGCTGGACATGGGTTACCGGAGTCTCCGTCATGCTGCTTACCCTGATGCACTACCCCTGCGGAACGACCCTGCTGACCATCAGGAAAGAGACGCATAGTTGGCGCTGGACACTGGTCTCATTTCTGGTGCCAACCGCCGCGGGACTTGCCGCCTGCTTCTTATGGGCCAACCTCATCCGTCTTCTGGGCTTCAACTAATGGCCGTGGTACAGTGGGGACGGGGCAGTAGGTTCTGAAATGTTTGTGAGCGGCGTTTCGGTAAGATTCTTCGCCGCGCTTTTCCATCCCCATACCGCCGTTTCTGCAATTACTTTTTCCCTAGGCATGACGCCCGTGTTATCTTTACCGGGTTTTCCCGGGCTCCATATGTTGGCGCAAGCGACATAAAGTAATTCTCAGGAAACGACGCTTGCTCTGAATGACAGGCAAAAAACCTATCTGGAGTGAATACGGCGGAAAAGTGCAGGGTGGGGGCTTGCTCCCAACGAAAGCATCCCTCTATATTATTAAGAATTGCAAAAACCACACCTGACCTCCCGCCCACGGTTTTCCCGGGCTCCATATGTTGGCGTAAGCGACATAAAGTGAGTGGAAGCCATGGCCGGCGAAGGTGAGGAAGCGAAACGGGACTGCCGACAGGATGTCGGCAGCCGAAGACTTCACAGGACGTGAAGATTCTAAGGGATGCCCGTTGAGCCCGAGACTGAGCCGTTCTTTTCGCCATGGCCCATGAAACGATCAGTCGCCAAGCCAACATATAAAAATAAAAAAACCACCAAGAATTACAAAAACCCCATCGGACCTCCCGCCCACGGTTTTCCCGGGCTCCATATGTTGGCGCAAGCGACATAAAGTAATTCTCCGGAAACGACGCTTGCTCTGAATGACAGGCAAAAAACCTATCTGGAGTGAAT
>JBASYW010000121.1:0-12881 GCA_049277715.1 Dethiobacteria bacterium
AATATCCGTTATAACTATGCAAAAGGTATGATGGTGGAAACGGAGGGGGGATTAAAGAAGACGATGGCCCTCGCGGATGATCTGGCCAGAGTTAATATGGGCGGGCCGGAATTATGCAGTGATCTGGTGCCGGTTGCAGGGCCACGCAGGGCAATTTTAAGCGACATAATAGAGGTCGGGACACATACCTTCAGGTTTGCAGCGGTAGGCTTCGGTACCCCGCACTGTATAATTTTTCTGGAAGAAGGCGAGACCGTGCCTTGGGAGGCGGCTCCTCTTTTGGAGAAACATGAGTTTTTCCCCCGGGGTACCAATGTTGAATTTGTAAAAGTAGTAAATCCCGGAAAAATGATGGTCTTTGCCTGGGAAAGAGGGGTGGGGAAGACCGTTTCCTGCGGAAGCGGAGCCTGTGCGGCAGTTGTTGCCGGGGTGCTGCAGGATAAATTGGAACGTCTGCCCGTAGATGTGGTGATGCCCGGAGGGACTATGCGTGTGCAATGGGAACCCGGCAGCGAGGTATTTCTGGAGGGGACGGCCAGGGTCGTTTTTTCCGGAGAGATATGACCGAAGAAGCTGCTTTGGAAGGGATTGTCAGGGCAAGAATGCCATTAATGTTTACCAAAAATAATGGACCTAAATTTTGATATATTAATATGATAATAAAAGGAGGTTTCAACCGAATGACCAGGTGTAACGTTGCTGTAGTGGGTGCTACAGGGATGGTAGGACAGAAAATCGTACAGATTCTTGAAGAGAGGCGGTTTCCTTTTAGCGGTTTAAAGCTGCTGGCTTCATCCCGTTCCGCCGGCCGGAAGGTTAAAGTCGGCAGCCGGGAGTACCGTGTGGAGGAGGCATGTCCCCAAGCTTTTGAGGGTGTGGATTTTGCTTTTTTTAGCGCCGGAGGAGATATAAGCAAAAAGCTAGTCCCCGAGGCAGTAAAGCGTGGGACGATTGTAATAGATAACAGCAGTGCGTTCCGTATGTCCGATGATGTGCCGCTGGTAATTCCGGAAGTAAATCCGGAGGCGGTTAAGAACCACCGGGGTATCATCGCCAACCCCAATTGCTCGACCATCCAGATGGTGGTTGTTCTTCAACCGCTGCATCGGGCGGTGGCGATAGAAAGAGTGGTGGTCTCAACATATCAGGCTATCTCCGGTGCCGGGAGAGAGGCTATGGAGGAGTTGAAATCCCAGAGCGGGTCTTACCTCCGCGGAGATGAAGTAAAGGCTGAGTATGTGCCGCATAAGGGAGCGGCGAGGAATTATCAGTTGGCTTTTAACCTCGTACCGCAGATAGATGTTTTTGACGAGGACGGGTATACAAAGGAAGAGCTGAAGATGGTTTATGAGACACGCAAGATTATGGGGCTGCCCGATCTGCGCATTACCGCTACGACGGTAAGGGTACCTGTTTCTATCGGTCATTCGGAATCGATCAATATCGAGTTTGCGCAGGAGCTCTCTCCGGAGAGAGCCCGTGAAATTCTTGATAATGCCGCGGGGGTTATCATCAGCGATGATCCTAAAAATCTGATTTATCCGATGCCGCTCGAGGCCAGCGGCCGAGACGAGACCTTTGTGGGCAGAATAAGGAAGGATCATTCAGTCAAGCATGGGATAAATATATGGGTAGTTGCCGATAACCTGCGCAAAGGAGCAGCAACAAACTCTGTTCAGATTGCGGAGCTGTTGGTTTAAACGAGTCTTTGGGAGGGACGACAGGTGAAGATTACGGTACAAAAATTCGGCGGTACATCCGTCGCTACACCGGAACTGCGGGAGAAGGTGGTTGATCGCATCAGGGAGGCTGCAGGGGAAGGGTATCAGGTGGTTGTGGTGGTATCGGCGATGGGCCGTGCCGGCGATCCTTATGCGACCGATACACTGAAGATGCTGGTGGAAAGTATTTGCGCGGATATCCCTCTGCGGGAACTGGACCTGATGATGTCCTGCGGGGAGATCCTCTCTGCCGGGGTACTTGGAGCCACCCTATGGAAGCATAGAATCCCCTCCCGGGTGATGAACGGTCAGCAGGCCGGATTGGTAACCGACGGGGTTTACGGCCATGCGCAGGTTGTTGATTGCCATACAGAATATCTGCTCCGCTGTCTGGAAAAAGGCGAGGTTCCCGTGGTAGCCGGTTTTCAGGGGGCCACCGCCGAAGGGGAGATAAATACCATGGGCAGAGGCGGCAGCGATACTACCGCGGTTATTCTGGGAGCGGCACTGGATGCCGAACGTGTGGATATTTTCACCGATGTCAATGGCATCGCGACGGCCGATCCGCATGTTTTTAAAGATGCCCGTATCATCAGGAGGTTGAGCTATAATGAGGTCTCCCAGCTGGCTTATGAGGGAGCCAAAGTCGTCCATCCCATCGCCATCGAGGTGGCCATGAAGAACAATGTGACCATAGCGGTAAGAAGTATGAAAGATGGCGGTCCTGGGACGATTATTACCGGTCCGGAAATGGGTACGGCTAAAGATTATGGAATTAATCCGAAGCAGATTATTACCGGTATTGCACATGTACCCGATCTGGCACAATTTATGGTTGATTTTGCCGAGCCCGATGCTGATCTGGAACTGGAGATGTTTGAAAAATTGGGAGAAGCGGGAATCAGTATCGATCTTATCGGTGTATTCCCCGGATTAAAGGTGTTTTCGGTAAACAAAGAGATGATCAATCGGACGGAAAGAATATTAAAGAAATTGAATCTTCGCTATTCCCTGAGGAGAGATTGTGCCAAAATATCGGTGGTTGGAGCGGGGATGCGCAACATACCGGGGGTGATGGCCAGAATTGTCAAGGCCCTTCAACAGAAAAATATACAGATCCTGCAGACAGGTGATTCAAATATTTCCATCTGTCTCCTGATAAACAGCAAAGATATGGTTGCTTCCATAAAGACGCTGCACGATCATTTTGAACTGCAGAAGGAAGGCAATGTGGCCGCCTCCCTTTTCCTGTATTGACATGTAATTTTGCTTGTAGTAAAATTTCTTTAAAGTAAATATAGTGAAAATGATGAAGGGGAAGAGTAGCACGTCGTTTTAATTGCAGAGAGCCGGGATTGGTGGTGCAAACCGGTATTGGAAGCGTGCGAAGTACACTCCGGAGTGCGGACCGAACACGATTTGTTGAATCGCAAAGTAGGCTCCGACGGATGCTTCTACCGTTAAAAGAAGGGGTATGAATGATGCTTGCAAGAATACTCTAAATGAGTGGGGCTTGGTCCAAATAGGGTGGTACCGCGAAAACAGCTTTCGTCCTTATATCGGATGAAAGCTTTTTTTAAAACAAAAAAGGGGGTCCAGAGAGAATGATTGTAGTAATGGAGCCCGGAACTTCTGCCGAAATAATTGACGATATATCAGTGCGATTGAAGGATATGGGATACAGCGTCCACCAATCTACCGGTGAAGACCGGACCATACTTGGTGTTGTAGGACGGCCGCGGGAAGGGATGATCGAGAAATTGCAGGTCAGTCCGGGGGTGGAGAAGGTTGTACCCATATCCAAACCGTTCAAATTGGCCTGCCGGGAATTCAATCCCCGGGATACGGTGATTCCTTTAGGCAAAGAGGGCGTAAGCATTGGTGCCGGAAAACTGGTGATCATGGCCGGGCCCTGTGCCGTTGAAGGGGAAGATCAACTGATGGAGACTGCCCGGATATTGAAAGAAGCAGGAGCCGGAGTTTTACGGGGGGGAGCTTTCAAGCCGCGCACATCGCCGTACAGTTTTCAGGGGATGGAGGAGGAAGGATTAAAGATATTAAAAAGAGTGGCGGGCAAGGTTGGCCTGCTGACTGTTTCCGAAGTCGTTGATCCGGTAAATGTGGGAATGGTTGCCGATTATGTGGATATATTGCAGGTAGGAACGAGGAACATGCAGAACTTTTATCTGCTGAAAGAGCTGGGACGCATCGATAAACCGGTATTACTTAAACGGGGGATGTCGGCCACAATCGAGGAATGGCTGATGGCGGCGGAGTATATCATCAGCGGGGGTAACCACAAAGTTATCCTCTGTGAACGGGGGATCCGCACCTTTGAAACTTATACCCGAAACACTCTCGATATCAGTGCCATTCCTGTTGCAAAGGAGCTCAGCCATCTTCCGGTGATCGCTGATCCGAGTCATGGGACCGGCCGATGGCAGCTGGTGCCGGCGATGAGCAGGGCTGCAATTGCCGCCGGAGCCGACGGGTTGATTGTTGAGGTTCATCCGCATCCGGAGGAAGCACTTTCTGACGGTCCCCAATCGCTCAATCCTGAAAATTTTATGCTCATGATGAACAGCTTAAAAGAGGTGGCTCATTGTGTCGGGAAGCAGATCTAGACTCTTTGGTCGGGTAGCGTTATTAGGAACGGGGCTCATGGGCGGTTCATTGGGCATGGCAATCAGGGAGTGCACCCTTGCCGAGGAAGTAGTCGGATATGACCGCGATTCAGAGACGCTGGCCACTGCACTCGAAAGGGGGGCGGTTGACCGCATATCCAATTGTCCGGAAAAAGCGGTCGAGGGGGCGGAACTGGTAATCCTGGCTGTTCCGATTAAATTGTGTGGCAAACTTGTTGAAAGCTGTGCCCCCCATTTTATGCCGGGGGCCGTAATTACGGACCTGGGAAGCACCAAGCAATTCCTGGTGGAAGAGTTGTCCGGGATTATTCCCGATGATGTTATTTATATCGGCGGTCATCCCATGACCGGTTCCGAGGAATCAGGTATCGAGGCGGCCGATCCGGCCCTTCTGGAGAATGCAATTTACGTGTTAACCCCGGACGGGAGCAAGCCCGAAGAACAGTGGAGGCGTCTGGTACATCTGATAGAGGGGATCGGTGCTCAGCCATTGATCATCTCCCCCGCAGAGCATGATCGGATCGTGGCGTTGGTCAGCCATCTACCCCACTTGGCGGCTGTTACCCTGGTAAAGGTGGCGGCGGAAAACGAGAAGAAGGAGATGGTGCAGACGCTGGCCGCCGGAGGTTTTAGAGATACCACGCGTATAGCGATGGGGAACCCGGAGGTATGGCGTGATATATGTTCGACCAACCGGGAAGAGATCAGCGTTTTGCTAACCCGCTATCTCCATGAGCTTGAGAACATGCGCCGGATGATTGAGGACGGGATGGAGGAAGAGATGGCGGCAACTCTTGATCGGGCCCGGAGTTTTCGGCGCAGGATACCGTTCCGCAGCAGAGGGATACTTCCCGAATTGTTTGACATCATCGTTCTGGTCAAGGATACACCCGGAACGATCGGGAGAATAGCATCGATAGTGGGAGAGGCGGGGTTCAATATTGCAGAGGTCGAGATTCTCCATGTACGTGAAGAAGAGGGCGGCTCGATCCGTCTTGGTTTTCGGCAGAAAGAACAGCGCGACGGAGCCCTGGCCGTATTAAAAGAGCAAGGCTATCGTGTCCACAGGCGCTGAAGAGGAGAGATACAGTTTGAGAGAAGCTGCAGATGTTCTGATCGTTAACCCTTCCCGGAAGATTTCCGGAGAGGTGACTGCTCCCGGAGATAAATCGATATCCCATCGTGCAGTGATTATCGGTTCTCTGGCACAGGGGGTAACCTGCATATATAATTTTCTGTGGTCGGAGGATTGTCGGGCCACGATCAATTGCCTGCGCTCCCTTGGGGTTGATATTGAACAGGTGGATGAGCACATACGCATCGATGGGCGGGGGTTGAATCTAAAATCCCCGGACCGGCCTTTATATGCCGGAAATTCGGGGACCACGGTCCGTCTTCTGCTGGGAGTGTTGGCCGGGCAGAGGTTTACATCCGAGATTTACGGGGATCGCTCTTTAAGCCGCCGCCCCATGTTCCGCGTGATAGAGCCCCTCCGACGGATGGGTGCCATGGTGGACCATCAGGCCGGTGGATTGCCTCTAAAAATTACGGGAGGAAATCTACAGCCGATCAGCTATGACCTGCCGGTGGCCAGTGCCCAGGTAAAATCCGCGGTTCTGCTTGCGGGCCTCTTTGCTGAAGGCCAAACTTCGGTCAGGGAACCTGCCCCTTCACGTGACCATACCGAACGGATGTTAAAAACGTTTGGAGCGGAGATTCGCAGTCAGGGCAGCATCAGGACTGTAAGGGGGCCGGCGAGCCTTGAAGGGTGCCGTATTGACGTTCCCGGAGATATCTCTTCGGCGGCATATTTTATGGTTGCGGGTGCGATCAATCCGGGATCGGAGATTGTTATCCGCAGCGTGGGCATCAATCCGACCCGCACAGGGATTATTGAAATCCTGCAACGGATGGGGGCACGGCTAACTATACTGAACAGGCGTGTTTGCGGAAATGAAGAGGTCGGCGATGTCCGGATCAAGGGAGAAGATGTGCTGACAGGGGTGACTGTGGATGGGGAGATTATCCCCCGGCTGATAGACGAGATACCGGCTTTGGCGGCAGCGGCTTTAGCGGCCAAAGGAACGACGGTGATCAGGGGCGCCGCCGAGCTGAGGGTGAAAGAATCCGATCGCATCAGTTCCCTGGTCCGGGAGCTTACCAGGATGGGGGCATGGATCGAGGAGAAACCGGACGGCCTGATCATTGAGGGTGGAGCCCCTCTGCGCGGCTGTATCTGTGAAAGTTATGGAGATCACCGCGTGGCCATGGCTCTGGCCATGGCCGGCCTTCAGGCTGCGGGCCAAACGAGGATCAAGGATCCAGGTTGTATCAATGTTTCTTACCCTTCCTTTGCTCATGATCTGGGTCGGCTGACTTGAAAAAAGCCGGTAAATCATGTTAATGAATTCGGTTGTATTGGAGGATGAGAAGAGATACAGGAGCCATCCCCCTCGGGGGATGGCTCCAACGTTAGTTAACGATATGATAATCAGTTATGTTTTTGCGGGTTTTCGCCTTTAACTTCAGTGTTACTCTCGTCCAGAACCTTGATCAGTTCCGAAGCGTCATGTTCGGCATAGATAATGTAGCGGGCGGCTTCTGTTACCTCAAAGGAGAATGCAGTTCCTTGGGATTTCAGGGAGAGCTCGTAAAGGCCCCGGTCTTTTACGTTAAAACTTTCGCCTTCCGTAACTTTATCAGCCTCGTGTTCCATAAGATGCAGAGCGAGATGGTCCTGCTGCGCCCTTTTGCCCGGTATTTCTGTCAAAAAAAGAAGGAGGATGGAAGAGGCGTCCTTGCCGGGTCCCAACTCGAGGGTGTAAGTTCCCGCGGAGAGATTATATAAGGCACTCCACTCATAGTCTCCGCCATGAGCATGACCGTAATCGGGCTTCTCAGCTGTCTGTTGATTATCTTCCGATGTGGCATCCGGACCCGCTTCTTCCGTGGCACAGCCTCCAAGTGCCAGAATAATGACCAGCAGGGATACGGCGATTATAAATATCGTTCTTCTCAATATAGCTCACCTCTCTTTAAAATCTTTTCTTTAAATATAGCAGAAATAAAGAAGGACAACAATACAAAAAAAATACGTGGGAGAGGCGGCAGGGCAAAATTATCAGGTGATATTAGGTTGTTGAGCCTCCATTTGGGGATGCAGACCGCCGCAAAGAGGATAAATATGCATGGTTGGATACATAAAGTTTATGATTACAGACAAAATATTGATGGCCAACCATAATAATCATAAAAATTGGAGGTTTCCCGAGATGACAAAGAAGATAGCGATAAGCGATTCACTCTCTCCGATCAAGAAGTTGCTGAGTTATGAAGGGTATGACGTAATCAATATTGAAAATGAAGGCGAGCTTAGCGGAGTGGGGATGGAAGATTATGATGCCATTGTTGTTTCCGGTATCGATGAGAACCTGATGGGCATGCAACAGATTTCCGGAAGAGCTCTGATCGTCGATGCGGCGGGAAAGAGTCCGGAGGAGATCCTCGACGAGATTCATTTCAGGCTTGGTTCACGGCTGGATTAGAGGGTGGCCGGGGAGCTTTTTTAAAATCGGCAAGGAGGTTGTCGTTGCTCCCGGATATGAGTCTTTTTTATACGGGATATTTTTGCAGCGCCGGATCCCCAAAAGCTTCCATGGAGCACTTGTTTGCATAATGCTGATAATTGACAGTTTATAAAATAACATGTAGAATTCATCGTGTAGGAAGGGGTTGTTGTGGAAAGGAGAATCATTTTTGCCGCTCAAGATTTTTAGCTTTTCCCAATTCAAAGAAAAATACGCCCAACCAGGGTTATGGATGGATTACGACCAAGAGATAAAAACGGTACGCGAAATAATCAGGGCGGTGCAGGAAAAAGGTGATCATGCGCTGTTGGAATATACTTCCCGTTTTGACGGTGCGGTTATCACGGAGTTAACAGTTACCGCCGCCGAGGAGAACGCAGCGATCAATGAGGTCTCTCCCGAGTTAAGGAGAAGTATCCGCGCAGCCTTGAAAAACATTGAGGATTATCATTGCCGGCAGCGGCCCGGATCTATCTGGTCGGACGGTGAGGGTATCCGTATCGGACAGGTTTACCGGCCGCTGGAGAGGGTGGGTGCCTATGTGCCCGGAGGAACGGCTTCATATCCTTCGTCTGTCCTGATGACGGTTGTCCCTGCCCGCGTGGCGGGAGTCAGGGAGATCTACGTCTGCACGCCGCCTGCTCCCGATGGGAAGATAAGCCCCCCGGTTCTCTTTGCCGCCCGGGAGGCCGGAGCGAAAGCAGTCTTCAAGGTTGGCGGTGTACAGGCCGTGGCGGCGATGGCGTATGGCACCGAGTCCATTCCGGCGGTGGATAAGATCGTGGGCCCGGGAAACATCTACGTTACGCTGGCCAAAAAAGAGGTTGGCGGGGATGTCGGCATCGATATGCTTGCCGGCCCGAGCGAGATCATGATTGTTGCCGATTCCGGGGCCAGAGCTGATTATATCGCTGCCGATCTTCTTTCCCAGGCCGAACATGGCCCTTTATCACAATCATATCTGGTTACGACCAGCGAGGAGCTTCTCCACGATGTGCAGAAAGAACTGGACAGGCAGTTGGCTGATCTTCCCCGCCGGGAGATAGCGGGTATTTCTCTCGAGAAACAAGGGGGGATGATCCTGGTCGGCAATCCGGAGGAGGCATGGGAGGTTGTAAACATGGTCGCCCCGGAACACCTGGAGATACATCTTGAGGAACCATGGAACTATATTGAGAAGGTCAGAAATGCGGGCACCATTTTTCTGGGGCCGTATTCTCCGGAGCCCCTTGGGGATTATTGGGCCGGGGTCAATCATGTTCTGCCTACCGGTGGTTCAGCCCGGTTTTCTTCGCCGCTCGGTGTCGATGATTTTATGAGATATATGCAGGTGGTCTCTTATTCAAAGGAGGCGCTGGAGAAGGTGTCCGATGCGATTCAAAGGTTGGCCGGGGCAGAAAGATTTGATGCCCATGCCCGGTCCATAAAAATAAGGGGGATGGAAAATGAAAAGAACGGCTGAGATAAAAAGAGATACAAAGGAGACGAGTATTACCCTGAGCCTGAATCTGGACGGTAAAGGTGAATCGCGGTTGAGTACAGGTATCCCTTTTCTGGAGCATATGCTGGAACTTTGGGCCAAACACGGGTTTTACGATCTGGATATAAAAGCCGACGGCGACCTGGAGGTTGAACCTCATCATCTGGTTGAGGATATCGGGTTATGCCTGGGGATGGCGCTCAAGAAAGCACTCGGAGATAAGGAAGGTATCAATCGCTACGGCTCCTCGATACTGCCCATGGATGATGCGCTGGTTCTGGTGGCTGTTGATTTCTCCGGACGCCCATATTTAAATTACGAATTGCCGCTGAGATCGGGGACGGTCGGGCAGCTGGATATGGAGCTGGTAGAAGAGTTCTGGCGTGCGGTAACGAATGAAGCGCGCATGAATTTTCATATTAAACTATTGGATGGCACGAACCGTCATCATGCTGTCGAGGCACTGTTTAAAGGGGGCGGCAGGGCTATGCATCAAGCCTCATCAAAAAGAAAAGGATTGGATGGGGTGCTCTCCACAAAAGGAATTTTATAAGAGGTGATATATATTGTTGATCATACCTGCTGTTGATCTGCGGCGGGGTTATTGCGTGCGGCTTTTGCGCGGTGATCCCAAGAAAGAAACCGTCTACAGCGAGGATCCCGTTCGCGTGGCTCTTGAATGGGAGAAGTTGGGAGCCAGATACCTGCATATTATCGACCTTGACGGAGCTTTCTGTGGTAAAACGGCCAATGCCAAGGCCATAGAGCGTATCGCCGCCGAGATCAAAGTGCCGTTCCAGTTGGGGGGCGGGATCCGCACCCGCAAGGCGGTAGAAGATGCTTTCGAATTAGGGGTTACGCGTGTTATTATCGGAACCATGGCCGTCTTGAACCCCGAACTTTTAAGAGAACTGCTGGAAAACTATGGTGAACGGATCGTCGTGGGGATAGACGCCCGCGATGGGAAGGTGGCTGTAAATGGCTGGCAGGAAGATACAATTGTGGATGCGGTGGAACTGGCTCTGAAGCTGGAGGAATACGGGCTCAAAGAAATCATCTACACGGATATCAATCGCGACGGGACCCTGATGGGACCCAATATAGAGGCCATAGAAAAAATGGCTTCTTCCACGGGGCTCTCGATTATCGTGGCCGGCGGTATTACCAGGATTGCGGATTTGCATGAGTTAAAGAAACTGCAGGGAGGCAAAATAAGGGGCGCTATTATCGGCAAAGCTTTATACAGCGGACAGTTGACCCTTGCTGATGCTCTTGAAGCGGTAAAGTGATAATTAAAGGTGGAACGACAGATGCCCAAAAGAATTATACCATGCCTGGATGTCAAAGACGGAAAGGTGGTAAAAGGGAAGTCTTTTACCGGTCTTGTTGAGGCGGGTGATCCGATTGAAATGGCCCGGTTTTATTCCGAGGAAGGTGCGGATGAGCTTGTTTTTCTGGATATCTCCGCTTCCGAAGAAGGCCGTCAGACGGTTGTTGATCTGGTAAGGCGGATGGCGGACGAGGTTGATATCCCTTTCTGTGTAGGCGGAGGGATCAGCAGCCTGGAGGTCATGGAAAGGCTCTTTGAAGCGGGGGCGGACAAGCTGTCGATCAATACCCCGGCGGTGATGCGTCCCGCCCTGGTCCGTGAGGCCGCCCGGGTTTTCGGAAATAAGATCACGGTAGCTATCGATGCACAATGGAATGATGCTTTGGAAGATTGGGAAGTCCATACCCACGGCGGCAAGAGGCCAACGGGGAAGAGAGCAACCACTTGGGCGGTCGAGGTGGAGGATCTGGGAGCCGGTGAGATCTTGCTCACCTCCATCGGTCGCGACGGCATGAAGGACGGGTACGACCTGAAGATGATTTCCGCTCTGGTCAATAAAATATCTATCCCCGTAATCGCTTCCGGCGGGGCCGGAACGCTGGAGCATTTTGCCGCGGCTCTGAAGAGGGGCGGTGCCGATGCTGTTCTGGCGGCATCGGTCTTCCACAACCGTATTTTTTCGGTAAGAGAAGTAAAAGAATATCTTCAACATCGAGGGATCGAGGTGTTTCTTTAATGGGTGGGGAGGTAAAAAAGCCGGAGGAGCTTAAATATAATGATGATGGTCTTATTCCGGCCATTGTGCAGGATGTGGACAGCGGAGAGGTGTTGATGCTGGCCTACATGAATGAAGAATCATTGAGAAGAACATTGAAAACGGGGAAGACCTGGTTTTGGAGCCGCAGCCGCCGGAGTTTCTGGCAGAAAGGGGAGACCTCGGGGCATATTCAGGAAGTAAAAGCGGTCAAATACGATTGTGATGCCGATGCACTGCTGGTTAAAGTCAGGCAGAAGGGTGTGGCCTGTCATACCGGTCACTATACCTGTTTTTTTAACGATATGCAGGAGGAGAAAGGGAGCAAGAAGGTGGATACGACCACAATCATGCCGGAGCTTGCCCGGGTAATTCGTGAACGGATAGCTCTCAGACCGGAAGGGTCGTATGTGGCCTCTCTGCTTGATGGTGGAAGACAGGGGATCTCGCGAAAACTCGGGGAGGAGGCTCTGGAGACAATCATCGCCTATATGCAGGATGAAGGTGAGGAGACGGTTATCCGGGAGGCCGCCGATCTCTTATTCCACCTGATGGTGCTGCTGGAATCCCATGGGGTGGCGTTCATACGGGTTTTAGAGGAGCTGGCAAGGAGACGGGCAGGTGATGATCATGATTGATTACCACGTGCATACCTATCTATGCCGGCATGCGGAAGGGGATCCTCAGGATTATGTAAATGCGGCTGTGGAGAAGGGGTTAAAGGAGATCGGCATTGCCGATCATTTTCCATTGGAGACGATGGGCATTACGCCCAAAACTCAGGTTACGATGAATGAGGATGAACTTGAAACCTACTTTCAGATGATCCGGAAAGCTTCACAAACCGGAGGTATTTCTGTGAAAACCGGGATTGAGCTTGACTATGCTCCCGGAAAAACCGAAGAGCTGGCCCCGGTACTTGAGGGGTATCCGTTTGATTATATCATCGGTTCGGTTCATTTTATGGATGATTGGGATTTTACCCATCCTTTTTTTGCCGGGGAGTTTGAAGAGCGCTCGATCGAGGAGGTATATGAGCGGTACTTTGCTCTGGTTGACGAGGCATGCCGCAGCGGTGTTATCGATATCATCGGCCATATTGATGTGGTGAAAAAATTTAATTACCGGCCGGAAGAAAGATTTTTAAAACCATTGTATGAGGAGGTAGCACAGGTATTGAAGGATACCGGTGTCTGTCTGGAAGTAAACACCTCGGGCCTGGATGCGCCGGTCAAAGAGTTTTATCCGGATCGCGCTCTTCTGTCGCGATGTATCCGTAAGGGAGTAAAAATAGTGCTTGGATCCGATGCCCATTCCCCGACCCAGGTGGGGAGATACTTTCCGCTGGCCAGGGATATGCTGCG
>JBASYW010000122.1:0-3320 GCA_049277715.1 Dethiobacteria bacterium
CTGGCACCCCAGAACAACCGCCGCCGTATCTTTTTGTTGGGCATGCCTTAAAGCCGTTTCAATTACCGGTGATTGCGCATAGTACGAACCGCACCCGGTGATAATCTCTTCTCCGGATGTGGCAAAAACCGCCTTCGGTCTCCGCGTCTCGCCATCAAATTGATTGACAACGGCTCCGCCAATGATATTTTTTTCAAGCAGATAACACAATAAGGCCGTGACCACCCCTCCGCTCTGGGATTCCTGTCTGATGTTTTCATCGGCCGCATAGCCCATGTACCCCTCCAGACATTTGCCATGAAATATATCGCTTCCTTTCACCATGGGAAGCTTTTCTCTTCCATTGCTGGGGCAGACATGATCACAGATACCGCAGTTTTGGCATTGGTGATCATCAATAACCGCGCACAGATATCCCGCCGCGTTCTGTGCCATCCCGATCGCATGGGTGGGGCAGAGGGCCGCACAGGCGCCACAGGCGGTACAGAGCGCATGATCAACTATATGTTTGATATTTTGCTTCATTCCACACCTCTGCAAAGAAGATTTATTTCTGAAACATGATCTTGCCGATTTCCATCAATCGATCATGAATCCCCTGATACCTGGATTTAATTGTTTTACGCTCCTCATCGGCTGCTTCCCATAATAATTTGAACATATTCAAAAGTTTCCGGGATGTGCAATCATGGTTGGATATTAACCACCTGTCCTGTCCATACAAATGCAGCAATTCATCATATTTATAATGCCACCCCAAAACCAGCGTGGGCACGCCGGAAGACAATCCCGCCACACAAGAATGATACCGGCTGGCAACCAACACCTCACTGCCGGCGATCAATAATTTCAATTCCGTGCTGCTCATCTTCCTTACATCCGGAATAATGACATCCTCCGGATTGTTTAATTGTCCATGGATCTCGGCAGCCACACTGATATCGTTATATTGTTGGCCTTCCAGATATTCGTTGGGGATCAGATAGACCTTTACCCGCATCTCGTCCACCAGATAATTGATCAATCTGACCATACATGCCACATAAGGTTCACCGGAGTTCCATTGATTGATGATCTGATAGCTGACCGATATACTGATATATTTATCATCGCCGGCGTTGGGAGCGGTACAGGGCATCAGGTTGGCCAGATCGGGAGAGACCGGAATATTTTTCTTTACCCCGGCATGGACAACCATCTGTCTGCTGCTTTCCTTTTCGCGAGCGATCATGACATCAAAGATCCTCTGCGCGGTGAATCGGGCCTGCAAACGGCTTGCCCGGGAATCAATCGGTCCATAACTGGCCGGGCATTTAACGGTCCTGGTTCCGTATATTTTGGCGATAAAACTAACCGAAAATTTGCCCACCGCTCTTTTGATCGCTCTCAAAAGCCCGACTCTTCCGGTATGGAAATTATCGCAAAAACAGATACCGAATAAATCGGCAACCACATCCGCGGTCCGGATATCCTCCAGGAAACGAAGTCTCTCTTTGCAGCGGGGTTTGAGGCCCAATTTATATTTGATGGCGTCGATCAGAAATCGTGCCGTGCCGGGATAGGGAATTTGAAAGAGGGGAAAGTTCATGTCCCGCGTGGCTGTTTCTTTCAGTTTTGCAAATTGATAATAGACGATCTCCGCTTCCTCATCGATCATGTGAATCAGTTGTTCTACCCCATGCATCAATGACGGACTGCCAAAATTATCATCGGCGATCACGCCATAGAGTAAGATTTTCATCAGATCAGTGTTCCTTCTTTCTATTTCAACATTTTTTGCTCACTGTAAAACATTTTATCCTATCTGCCAGCCGCAAAACAATACAGGAGTACTCGATGGCCATCAAAATATCTGGGGTATATGCCATTTTCTTCTACGGTTAAGGCAAGTTACCATACAGTTTTTCAGTTGCATAATCATCGATGTTGATGTTTATTTAGCTGCCAACCGGAGAAAATGTTTTGTGGTTCGGGGGCCGTAGAAGACAGTGAGGAAACTTTAAATGCCGGGGCGTTGCTTCTTCTCCATTTCTTTCCGAGCTAAAATGTTGGTGTTCATCATGTTCCGATACACCACAAATCTGCAGAACAAATATTCCGTGGTCAGGTTGACCAGCATGGTACCCAACAGAACCACATATTCGTTCCACCCCAGCTTGGTCAAGGCATCACCCCACCAGGTCGATAACGGCGTAAACACCAGATAATATCCCGCCACCTTGAGCATGGCTATCGGTACATTTGCCGCCGACTTGAAGGTGAAATGACGGTTCAAGGTAAAGTTATAGATCACGGATAGAATAAGAGCAATCAGATAACTGGGCCAGTACACCAGCCCGGCTACACTGAAAAGAAGGGTAAAGCTGGTAAACTCGATGATGCCCGCCGAAGCCGAAAAAAGTGTAAATTTTATGATCTGGATTATATTCTGCCTGGTGGTAAGTTTACTCGGCGATTGGTTTTCCATGAACTGTTTCTTTTCCATGATAAGGCTAAACCTCTTTTTCTGTCCTTTTTTAATAAAGCGGCAGTCCCCATTCTTCTTTAAAAGCGATCTCTTCCAGTTTCTTGCGGGGCCGCGCCGCGGGTTCCTGAGCCCCGACCCCAAGTGGTGTCATGGCTACCACTTTGTACGCGGATGGAATACGGCATACCGCACGAACCTTATCCTCATCAAACCAGGCCACCCAGCAAGTGCCCAGCCCCTGAGCATGGGCGGCAAGAATCAGCTGCTGCATGGCGATCCCCGCATCGAGCAGGTAGTATTCCTTCCCGTCAATAATCCCCGAATCCATTGGGTCGGCACACTGGACGATGACCACCGGTGCCTGGATGATGGCCTCCACCGCCGGGTTCCCTTCATGCAGAGTTTCCGCCAATGCCCTCTTCTTTTTATCGTCACGCACGACGATAAAACGCCAACACTGCATGTTCTTCCAGGACGGAGCTACACGAGCGGCATCAAGAATCAGGTTCAGGGTCTCCTCCGCTATCCCGCCTTCCCGAAAGCGGCGGATACTGCGCCTGTTTTGCAGCGCCGTCAGGATATCCATAACCAGACCTCCTTTCTATTCAGGATAAACATCTCAATTATATCACGATTACAATATATTATCATGGCGCTTATCGGCCGAAATGTTGGTTTTCTCACAGGATCCTTCGCTTCGCTCTGGATGACAAGATAAAAATCAGAATGACAGGAAAGAGGCGCTCTGAATGATAGGAGAGAAGTGCTCCGGATACACCCTTTTGTCATCCAGAGGGAGCCCCTTTTTCTGTCATCCAGAGGGAGCGTCAGCGACCGAAGGATCTTAACCACT
>JBASYW010000123.1:0-3751 GCA_049277715.1 Dethiobacteria bacterium
AAATAATGCCCCACCTTTCCGATGAGTATGAAATGTTTGCATTTGATCTACTGGGATATGGAGCTTCAGCCAAACCGGGTGCCGGTTACAACTTGAAGAACTACATCGACTTTCTTGTCGAGTTTGCAAACCACTACGGATTGGCACCGGTAAACATGGTCGGCAATTGTATGGGGAGTGCCATGTCTTTAGGATTCTCCCAGCGCCATCCCCAAAAAGTGCGGGCTCTTGTGTTGATCAATCCCCTTACCGAGGCTACTTTTCTGGCCGGTTTTTTGGGACCATTGCTACGAATTCGGAAAGGTGCGCCCTTATTAGCCGGGCGGATCTATAACCTACTGAGAAGGATCAGGATAAACCGCTGGGTAGGCTCTCAAGCGGTGAATTTTCAAATAGGCCCCCATGGACGATCCCTTAAAATACATAAAAAATCGGAACTATGCGATTGTTTCACCAGCACCGGCCAGATGGATTCACTTTTGGGGGTTTTTGATGATTTGGTGAATTTTGCTTTTCTAGACCAATTTGAACCCGATCGTGATTTTCCGCCCGTATGCACAATTTGGGGATTGCAGAACAGGGTGCTCTCGTCAAAAGCCGGCCGGAAGCTAAACACCAAACTCAGGCCAATGCGTGAGGAATGGCTCCAAGGATGCGGACACCTGCCCATGCTTGAAAAGCCTGAACAGGTTGCCTTTATTATCAGAGAGTTTTTATCAAACAGCAGGCATCACGAGAAACAATCAGCATCTGAAAATGAGGAGGTACAATCATGAAAGTATTTCCGGATGATATCTTTAACCTTGCCGATATTGCCCTTGATGTGGCACGAAAAGATCCGGAGCGTATCGCTGTTATAGATTTGGATGGTTATGATTCCAAAGGGAAACGTTGTTATAAACATTACACTTACAGAGAACTTTCCGCTGATGCCGAGTCAGTAGCCCCCGGACTTCGGGAAATAGGTATTGCTGAAAGGACACGTACCGTATTCATGGCCTCCCCAAGTTATGAAGCATGTGTGATGGGGTTGGCGTTGGCTCGCGTGGGAGCTATGACGGTATGGATCGATACCGGTGTTGGTTATCTGAATATTGCAGAACGCCTGGGAAGAGTAGGCATTGAGGCCTTCTTCGGACTTCCCGTAGCGCATCTGGGCCGGTTCATATTTGGCTGGGGTCCACGTACACTGCATAAACTGATTGTTACCGGAAAACCGGGCTTTCCGGGAGCTCATACGGTCAATTCACTACGGCGAAAAGCTCCGGCAAATCCCACGCCGCCTTCGGTCACTCCCGATGATCCCGCTGCCATTCTCTATACTACCGGGAGTACCGGGCCGGCCAAACCTACACTTTACCTGCATAGAAACTTCTGCCAGCTTTACCGTAATGCCCATTATAGCTGGCGTTTTGATTTGAAGAAAGAGATCCCCGTAGATTTTGCCGTCTTCCCGGCATTTTTATTTATCCCGATCAGTGCCGGCGGCACCATGGTTGTTCCTCCAATCAACTTTGTACGCCAAGGACCGGCAGATGTTGACCCACGCGCACTTATTGAAGTAATTAACGATTGCAATGTAAAATCAATGTTCGGCTCGCCGGTGCTCCTGGAAAATATGGGGCGTTTTGCACTGAAAAATGGCATCAAAACGCCATCTCTGAAGCGTATTGTCGGTGCCGGGGATATTATCAAAGCCTCGGTGGAGAAACTACTTCTGGAGATGATGGATGCGGATGGAGAGGTATACTCCAATTACGGGGCCACTGAAGCAATGCCATCTACCGAGATGGATGCTGTAGAGACTTTGAAAGAAACCTGGAGCAAAACTGAACGGGGGGCCGGCATCTGTGTCGGACGTCCGCTCCCCGGGGTTGAGTTGCGGATTATTTCCATCGTTGATGGTCCAATAAAAACCATGGACGAGGCAGAGGAAGTCAACAAAGGAAAGATCGGAGAAATATTGGTTCGGGGCAAGCATATAAGCCCTTTGTATTATAGAGAAGAAGAGAGCACCATGAAAAATAAAATACAGGACAGAAACGGAGAGTTCTGGCACCGTTTTGGCGATGCCGGATACATTGACAAAGAAGGTCGTTTGTGGGTTTGTGGGCGGGTCAGCCATCGGGTCAAAACCGTAGATGGACCTGTTTTTCCATTGACTTGCGAGGCAATCTTTGATACGCATCCCAAAGTTCGGCGCAGCGGCCTGGTTGGCGTACCTGAGAAAGATGGCCAGATTCCCGTTATCTGTATTGAATTAAAGCCCGAGTACCGCTCGGTGGATGCCGCCATGCTCCGCGCAGAGCTCCTTGCCCTGGCAGCCAAGTATGATACGACCGGCTGTATACAGCATCTGTTATTTAAATCCCGTTTGCCCCTTGATCCCCGTCATAATTCAAAGATTGAAAGGCCGCTACTGGCCAAATGGGCAACCGGGCAATTGCAAAAGAAACAAAACGTGCCTACCACCACCCGCCACATGAATGCGGCCCAACGGCCCCGCTAGTGTCATCAATTGCATATAAAATAAAGCGGGTTAAAAGTTTGCAGAACCCTTCCGGAGAGAGGCCGGCTACTTCGTCTTCAGGAACATCTCTTCGATCAGGTCTATAATACCGGCACTATCATCCGGATCAAATTCCGGCACCCCGATATTCAATGGCACATCGGTAACTACACCAAAGAGTTCTTCCTTTTCACAGAGGAGCGTATCAGATATTTCCGAACGGAAAACCTCGATTTTGGGCTTATCCTGTCTCTTGTAACCCTCGGTGATGATCAGATCGATGCGGTCGAGTTTCCTGGCGATCTCATCCAGGGTTCTTTCCTCATCCACTTTTTCAATGATGGCCATTTTTTTAGGAGAGGAAATAACCACGATATCAGCACCTGCCTGAGCATGTTTCCAGGTGTCTTTACCAGGCTGGTCGATACTGAAACCATGCACATCGTGTTTGATGGTTGCTACCCTGTAGCCTCTTTTTTTTAATTCAGGCAGCAGTTTTTCCAGCAAGGTTGTTTTTCCTACATTTGATTTGCCTACAACGGAGATAATTGGAATCATTTTAACCATCCCATCCTCCCTGAATAATTATTTTTACCCGGTTTCCTGCCTCCAGAGGACCCGTTCCGGCCGGTATATCGATCAAAGCATTACCGGCTGCCAATGACCGTAAAATCCCCGAATCTTGCTTTCCCGCCGGTTTGACTTGCCAGAGGTTATCTTTCCAGGAGGCAATAGCTCTCACGATACGCCTCCGGGGGCTTGTTTTGGAAAAAGGCCCGGCCATAATCCCTTCTGCCGTTAGCGGATAAAGATGCTTCCAACCCCCAAGATAGCGGATTAATGGTCGGGCCAGGAGCTCAAAAGTTATCGATGCCGCCCCCGGATTTCCTGATAGCCCCAGCAATCCCTTTCCATCCCTAATGGCTCCCACTGCCGCTGTGCCGGGGCGAATATCTATTTTCCAAAACAGGACTTTCGCTCCGATCTTTTGAAAGGTGTCCTTGACTATATCATAATCACCAACGGAGACACCGCCCGTGGTGATCACCAGATCTGATTGCTCCAATGCCACTTCCAACTTCTCTCCCAGTATCTTCGGGTTATCGGTTACCATACCCGGATTGAAAGGAATGCCCCCTGCCTTCCGGATGGCTGTTATCAGATAGTAAAGATTGCTGTTACGAATTTTACCGGGAGCCAAGGGCTGGTGAGCTTCAACCAATTCATCTCCTGTACTAATAA
>JBASYW010000124.1:0-5349 GCA_049277715.1 Dethiobacteria bacterium
AAAACACGACCCGGTCTGGCAGTTCCCCGATAATCATAACGGATTTTCAAACGTATCTTCTCGAATTCTCTCACGTTCGGCACCTTCTCTTCAGCCCGGGCCGGTATATCGGTATATAACGGCCGGCCGGATTGTTCTTTACCTGCTTTTGTTTCTTCCCGGTAACCCTCCTCCCAACTGCCACGATCCTTCTGCCGTTCATTTTTCCTGAAACCTTCACGCTGGGTCAGGAAATCTATATTGTTTTCTTTTTCAAGTTTGAACAAGTCCATTACCCCTTTCCGGTGCGATATGCACATAAAACGTACGTTGATACGTACTTTAAAATCTTCTTTCAAATTAAAGAATTCTCCTGCCTGAAAAGGGGCTGAAACCTTAAGATTACTACAATATTCGTTAAAATTCCTTAAAAAATATAAAATAAATACCAAAATAAATACCGTTGTTGATCGGTTGATCGACTATTTTCGCAGATGCAGATAAATTCTCAGGCCCCCTGCCGGAAGAATGGCCAGAGTATAAATGAAAAATAAAATGTAGCAAATGGCCGGCAGGAGATAGGACAGAAAGGCCACCAGGAAAGAAAGAGCCCCGATATAGATCAAATTATTCCCCACCCATTTTGTTTTGGCCATCGCTTCTTGTTGCAATTCCGGGGAGAAACGGCCGTTATTATGATCAAAGACCATCTTGTTCCTGATCAGATAACCGATCAACAGCACCTGTCCGCCGACAATCAGGGTAATGATGACGGCCATGGCATGATTGCCTCCTTTTTTAAAAAACGGGATCCCGCAACCCTAAGGGGGGACTACAGGCCCGCCAGTTTGCGAAGTTTATCAACCTCGATCTCGTTCAGATGCCGGTAACTCCCTGCCCGCAAATTGTCTACTCCCAGAAACGCAAAACGTATTCTCTCCAGACGAAGGACCGGATGAGCAAGTGCACGGCACATCCTCTTTACCTGTCGTTTCCATCCCTGGATAAGCGTCAATTCAAAGACGCTGCAGTTGGAGGATCTGTTTAACCGTAAACGGGCCACCTCGGCCGGTGCGGTCCGACCTTCTTCCAGCACGATACCCTCCCGTAAACCTCTCAGATCAGCGTTGGAAAGTATGCCCCTGACCTTTACACGGTAGGTCTTCCTGATGCCGTAGCGCGGGTGAGCCAGGCGGTGTGCAAGTTCGCCGTCATTGGTAAAGAGGAGCACTCCGCTTACGTCCTGATCAAGCCTGCCCACCGGGTAAACCCTCACCGCCAAACCGTCCATCAATTCCCTGACCGAAGGCCGGCCTCGCGGATCACTCATCGTCGTCAGATAACCCCGGGGCTTATGCATCAGTATGTAAGTATGGGAGGAGGGCAGCTTGACCCTGCAACCCGCCACAAGCACCTCATCAGCCGCAGAAACAAGTATCTGCGGAACAATCACGGTCTTGCCGTTAACTTTCACCAGGCCTTTCCGTATCATCTCCTCCGCCTTGCGCCTGGACGCAACCCCACCGGTGGCCAGATACTTGGCCAGCCTCAATGTGAATACCCTCCTCTAACCGATAGATGATCGATGCACTGTCCTCATTATATTATCACAATGGAGCGCAGAAAATAAAATAAAGGAGGGAAATGACCTGTGCCGCCCGCAAGCGGCTCCCGCTCAGGAGAAGAAGAGAGTACAAACGATGATGGAAGCAATAAAACCGCCTATATCCCCCAATAACCCTGCCGCAAGGGCATGACGGGAACGACTGATGCCCACAGCACCAAAGTAAACGGTCAGAACGAAGAGGGTGGTATCGGTACTGCCCTGCATGGTGGAGGCCAGCCGTCCCAAAAATGAGTCAGGCCCATGCCTTTGCAGTATCTCGGTGGTTATCGCTAGTGCCCCGCTGCCTGAAACCGGACGCATAAACATCAGGGGGATTATATCCGCCGGTATATTTAAAAGGTTGAGTACCGGAGCAAGAAGACGGGCCAGCAGATCCAATGCTCCGGAATCACGCAATAATCCGATAGCCACCAGCATGCCCACAAGGTAAGGCACAAGACGGATGGCCATCGGAAAACCTTCTTTCGCCCCTTCAATGAATACTTCAAACAGATTGATACGCTGCCATAGACCGTAAATGATAGTTAAAATTAAAAATGCCGGTATGATCCAGACCGAAACCAATTCGATAATTTTGAAAAACATTGCTATAAACCCCTTCGTCGTCTTAAAAGACGGTCAAAAAAGAGAGCCACCGTAACAGAGCATAAGGTGGCGATAATCGTGGTCCCCACAATTTCTGTGGGATTGGCGGAACCGTTGGCCACTCGTAGAGCGATTATTGTTGAAGGCAGGATGGTAAGACTCGAAGTATTGATGGCCAGAAAAGTACACATCTCGTCCGATGCCCTGGCAGAGCATTTATTGAGCTTCTGCATCTCCTCCATAGCCTTGATCCCGAACGGAGTGGCGGCATTACCCATTCCCAGCAGATTGGCACTCATGTTCATCAGGATGGCATTCATGGCTGGATGGTCATGCGGTATGCGCGGAAATAAATATAAAGCCAGCGGCCGGAGAATGACTTTGACCGTATCCACGAGGCCGGACTTTTCGACAATTTTCATTATTCCCAACCAGAAGGTCATGACGCTTACAAGCAAGATAGCTACCGATACCGCGTTTTCGGCAGATTCAAAGAGGCTGGTGGTAATGATGTCGATGCGGCCGTTAATTCCGGCCACGATGATCGCCAGGCAGATCATCGCGACCCAAAGATAGTTGACCATGGCAAACTCCCGTGAAACATTAATTCATTACCTTTTCCCATAGTTCAAGTAGAGATCTATAAAAAGGTGCACGGCGAACCCCCTCCCCGGCAACCAGATCAACAGATCCAATGATCTCATCCTGAAATTGTATCTCCAACGTGCCGATCTTCTGTCCTTCTTTTAACGGCGCACGGTAAGGTTCCCGGAGATGGAATTTGTATCTCACGTCAGAGAGCTCATCGGCGGCAAGCGGGTAATAAAAATTACTGTCCGCCGTTGCCGTGCCCTGCTGCTGTACCCCCTTTTCAACTTGCACCATCTTAATAATTTGCCCGGCGGCAATCAGAATCTCTTCTTTGTAAGCTGTAAAACCGTAGTCGAGCAGAAGCTGTACATCTTCCCACATATCCGGAGCATTGAGAACCACCGTTATCAGACGCTGCCCTTCCCGGGAAGCAGAGCCGGCAAAGCACCTTCCCGCCGGTGTCGTCCATCCCGTTTTAATCCCATCGGCACCCTCATAAAGGCGCAGCAGCCTGTTCTGATTATGTAAAATGCGGTCCCATTCATGTTCCGGCCAGGAGATAATGGCCCGCGGAGCACCCACAATGTGCCGAAAAGTTTCATTTTCCATCGCGTATGAAGCAATCAAGGACAGATCGTAAGCCGTTGAATAATGCTGCTCGTGATGAAGGCCGTGGGGATTTTTAAAAACAGTATTGGTCGCTCCGATCTCACAGGCTTTTTCATTCATGAGGGCCACGAATTCTTCCACGGTACCTCCGATATGTTCGGCAATAGCTATCGCCGCATCATTTCCGGAGCGGAGCATCAGCCCGTAAAGCAGTTCTTCAAGGGTTTTTCTCTCCCCGGCTTCCAGCCATATGGAGGATCCCCCCGTCGATGCCGCCCTTTCGCTGACGGTGACGACCTCGTTCAATCTGCCTTCTTCGATGGCGATAATGGCGGTCATGATCTTGGTGGTGCTGGCGATAAATCCTTTCTGGTGCATTCCCTTGCTGTAAAGTATCCGCCCTGTTCTATGATCGATCACCACCGCCGATTCAGCGGATACAGCCGGCTTCTGAACCGTATCCCCGGGTTTCTCTTCTTCTCCGAATGCATGGCCGGAGTATGATAAAAATAATAATAATAAGGAGACCAGAACAACGCTGCCCACCCTCAGCATTCTTTTCTTTATATGAACTTCCTGACCTGCAACAGACACGGATAATCCCCCTTGAATTTCATCTCTGTACCCAGGGTTAATGATAATTATTATTCGACGGCAATATTTTTTATGATTACTTTGGGGGAACTTGCACACGATGGAAACTCTTTTGATAAAATCAGGATATGTTCTCCTTGTCAGGACGGATCATATCCCTTCTTCCTCGGCTCATCATGCCCTGAATCTGGTTTATCAGACGGGGAGCCAGATCGAGAAGGCGATCCAGAACCGCATGAGAATCAACGGGCAGAAGCCGGGTCTGCCCCTGACCGACAATCAGAAAAGCAACCGGTTGGACGGTTATACCTCCGCCACTTCCGCCGCCAAAAGGAAATTCTCGCCCCGTATTCTGATTTTTATTCTGCTGCTCCTCTTTCGTTTCCGATCCGAAATCAGAGCCACCCGCTACAAATCCAAAGGTCAATCTGGAGATAGGGATGATGATATCGCCGTCCGGTGTCTCCACCGCATCGCCGACAATCTTGTTTACATCGATCATCTCTTTCAGGTTTTCCATGGTGGTCTTCATCAGACTTTCAATCGGATGGTTGTTATCCATAATCGGCGGTAACCTCCTTCTGTTTACCAATAATTTTAATCAGTATCTTCGCGGTATCAACAAGTATCCGGAGCAGAAATACCGGGCGTATGGAAAATGAAGCATCGAGGTTAAGCTTGAAACCCCGGCCGGCAAAATCGGGATAGATCCTGAGCCGGGGACAACCGTCTTCAAATCCAAGATGGCGATCGATAACAGCGAACAGGTTGCTCCCGGCGGCCCAGATCACCCCTGAACCCAACCCTGTTAAAAAAGAGTCGCTCCATCCGATCCTGATACTCACATCCAATTGCTGCCATCTCGCATACCTTGAAAATAAACGCCATACCTGTCGATAACGCTTGATAATATCCGGCGCCAGGGCGGCCCTGATATCATACGGGGTCGTTTTAAAATCAACCTTATGGGCAGCGCCGTTTTTAGAGAACTGACGATCCTCTCCGGCCGGGAGGCCGGATTCCCGTCCGGGATAAAATTCTCTGGTAATCCTGATCAACAGGAACTTTAAAGAAACCTTCAAGCTGATATCGTTGTTATTTTTCCTAAGTAAATTGATCTTTATACCAAGATTGCTGCAGAGTGCTGTCAGCAGACATGCAAAAAAGAAGATTAGCACGATTTGAGGCCAGGTCCAAAAGAACAGATAGATCACACCTTATGCATCAAATAAGTCTAATATCTATAGATTCCCCGGTGGGGGAAAAATATGAGTAAATCACGATGGTATTATTGCTAAAGCGAAGGTATGTGGAAGTAGGGACTAAATTCCCATGCGGTCTCCGCACCACGATAAACGTAAGCG
>JBASYW010000125.1:0-7556 GCA_049277715.1 Dethiobacteria bacterium
GGTTTATCATATGGCTGTGAATGGCTGGGGCAGCCTGGGATTGAACCTGGGCATAGATTTTACCGGCGGAACGGTCATACAGTTAAATCTTGGAGAAGATTTCAAGATAGAAGAGATAAAAGAAATCCTTGCCGAATTTGATCTCGAAGGAGCGACCATTCAGAAGGTTAAAACCAGGGAAGCCGGAGGAAATCTTGCTGATGAGGGGGTACTGATCAAGACGGCCCTGTTGCCGGAGAACACCAGGGACGATCTGCTGAGTGCATTTTACGACCGCTGGCCTGACCTTGACCAGGAGGATAAACGTGTAGAGAGTGTCGGCGCCACAGTGGGAGGAGAACAGAAAAAATGGTCGGCGATTGCCCTGGCCCTTGCGTTGGCAGGGATGGTTATCTATATTACCATTCGCTTTGAACTCAAGTTTGCAATTGCGGCTATAGCGGCACTGGTCTTTGACGTCTTGGTGGTTATCGGATTATTTTCAATTTTGCAGATGGAGGTCAATTTTACGTTTATTGCCGCTCTGCTGACCATTATCGGTTATTCGATCAATGATACAATTGTCATCATCGACCGTATCAGAGAGAACATCAGACACAAAAAGAAGCAAGATTATGCGGCGATGGTTGATTTGAGTATTAAACAGAGCCTTGCCCGCTCGATCAACACCTCACTTACCACGCTGCTGGCCTTGATATCTCTGATGATCGGGTTTATCCTGTTTGTCGGAAACCAGGACCTGATTGTTTTTGTAGCGGCCACGGGTATGGGGGTCATCGTCGGAACCTACTCTTCTATTTTCCTGGCCAGTCCGTTATGGCTGACGATGAAGGAAAGAGAGTTTCAACGTCCGGCCAAAGCCAGACGATAGCCGATCATTGATGTGACGAAGGAGGAATTATGCTTGTATGCGGGTGCCAAATTGTGGAGCTATCCCGAGTCCCAACCCGGCCTGATTAAAGAATTGAGCCGGGAGCTGAGTATTCTTCCTCCCGTAGCCGGTGTTTTGGTTAATAGAGGCATAACTTCGATTGCGGAGGCTCGATATTTTTTAAATCCTTCACTCGACGAACTTTACTCTCCCTGGGAGATGAAGGGAATGAATGCCGCCGTAAACCGCCTTATCAGAGCTCTGGATAGGAATGAAAAAATTCTTATTTACGGAGATTATGATGTTGACGGGATTACGGCAACGGCATTATTGACCTCCGCGCTAAACAGGTTGGGAGGATGCGTGAATTATTTTTTGCCCAGCCGTTTTCAGGAAGGTTATGGATTGCAGAAAGAAGTGATCGAGGCTTACCACGGAAAAGGTTACACGCTTATTATTACCGTTGACTGCGGGATAAATGCCGAAGAGGAAGTGCTTTTCAGCCATGATCTGGGGGTTGATATTATCATTACCGACCACCATTACCAGTTGGCCAAAAAACTCAAAGGAGCTTCGGCGGTGGTTAACCCCTTGCAGGAAGGTTGCACCTATCCCTGGAAGTCTTTAGCGGGAGTGGGGGTAGCCTTTAAACTTCTTTGCGCTCTGGAGGAGAAGACGGGTGAAGACCTTGAAACATTTAATTATCTCGATTTTGTCGCCTTGGGAACGGTGGCGGATATCGTACCCTTGAGGGACGAGAACCGGGTGCTGGCATCTCACGGCCTGGAAAAGATAAACCGTAATCCACAGCCGGGTTTGAAAGCGTTGATTGAGGCCACCGGCCTTAAGGATAAAATTATAACCACCAGGGAGCTGGCCTTTATTCTGGCCCCGACTTTAAATGCGGCCGGTCGTCTGGGAACAGCCGATCCGGCGGCAGATTTGCTGCTCCACCGTCAGGCCGGGGAGGCGATGGAGACAGCTCGTTTCCTGGTGGGGGAGAACGAGAGGCGCCGGAGTCTGGCCGATGCAATTAATACCGAAGCCCGGCAGATGATTGATGATTATTACGACGGCAACCCGGAAGACATTATTCTTCTTGGAAAGGAAGGGTGGCCGTACGGAGTAATCGGTATCGTCGCTTCGAAGCTGGTGGATGAGTACAATTTACCCGCGGTGCTGGTGAGTATTGATGGCGATGAAGCGAGAGGCTCGGCACGCAGCATCCCCGGCTTTGATATCACGAAGGCCCTGAAGGAATGCGGCACACTATTGGAGAACTACGGCGGCCATGAGCAGGCGGCAGGCCTGACCGTTAAGTGTGCCAATCTTGAAATATTGAGGAAGCAACTTTCCGCCATAGCCCGGAGCCGGGAGCCGAAAGAGATGATCCCGCGCCTCGATCTTGACGGGGAGCTGGCCGGACCGGAAATTGATATGGAACTGGCCGAGCAGCTGGAAAAACTGGGTCCTTTCGGCGAAGGCAACGAGTACCCCTGTTTTGGTACCCGGGGCTGGAAGGTAAGCCGGTTGCGCCTGGTCGGCAAAAGCATGAACCACCTGAAATTAACTTTAAATAAAAACAACGTTCGCCTAGATCCGATCTGCTTTTTTGGAGATAAGTACAAAGATAAAATTACCCCCGGCCAGGAAATCGATATGGTCGTTACTTTAAAAAACGGAAGATGGCGTGACCGTCCCATTCTTAACATGGAAATCAAGGATATTGCTTATGCATGCAGCCGAATCGAAGTTGGCGATGGCGATATCGAGCTGTTTGACCATCGCCTTCATTCCGATAAGATCTCCTGTTTGAAAGGAGTATTGGATCATTCCGCAGAACCTCTGATCTTTGTCGGCAGCGAGGGTCAACAGTCCCATATCCGGAATAAACTGGATATACCGGCAGGGGTTCGGTTTGTTCGTTCACGGTTTACAGCGGACGATATCCGGGGCCACGGTGGAGAAATTATCTTTTATCATCTTCCCTTATGGCCCCATATTGTAGAGCAGATGGTAGCATCCTGTAACGACAGCTTGAGACTTTATCTCCTGTACCATAAAAAAGATAAGATACTTAACGATAATATTATCAGGGCGGCGCTTCCCACCGCCGGGCAGATAGAGGAATTTTATTTGTTGCTCCTGGAATTGTCGGGAGATAACCGGATTTTTGCCCGTGAAAAGTTGGATGATCTGCACGGAAAGTTTTCGGCGAAGCCGATGACCGGGGCGATGCAAGAACGATGTATAAGCATTCTAACGGAAACAGGGAGCATAAAAGAAGTTCCCGCAGGATGGTTCATCGTCAATCCTGAAGAAGCGGTTGAGGAGAATTTGGCGGAATCACGTACGTTTCGCCGGAGCATGGAATTGAAGAAAACATGTCTGGAATATCAGGATTATCTTCTGGAAACCGGGCAGCAGGATCTATGTGCATACATAAAAAAACTTAAACAGAAAAATTTATGAGCGGGGTAAAAGAAGGTGGCTGTAAAAGAGAAAGGGTTGGAGGAACTAAAAAAAATAATAGATACCCATTATCCTGATTCGGATGCTTGGGAGAAGGTGATGGAGGCTTACAATTTTGCTCTCCGGGCTCATTCCGGACAGAAACGGGTATCAGGAGAATCATATATTGTCCATCCTCTGGGCGTGGCCAAGATACTGGCTGAACTCGAGCTTGATCCCGTTACCATCGTAGCCGGAATCCTCCATGATGTGGTCGAGGATACTGAAGTCACGATCGAGGATCTGGAGAAAGAGTTCGGGTCCGAGATAAGCCTGTTGGTTGACGGGGTTACCAAGCTGAGCCGGCTTGAATTTAAAACCAAGGAGGAGCAGCAGGCGGAGACGCTACGCAAGATGTTTCTGGCCATGGCCCAGGATATAAGGGTTATCCTCATTAAATTGGCTGATCGCACGCACAACCTGCGCACCCTTCGTCATCTGCATACGGATAAACAGAAAGAGATTGCCCGGGAAACGCTCGATATATATGCTCCTCTGGCCCACCGGCTGGGGATCTACAAGATAAAAGGGGAGATGGAAGATCTATCCTTCCGTTATCTGCAGCAGGAGAAGTATTATGAACTCGTAGATAAACTGGCCAAAAAACGCCGGGAAAGAGAGGAGTTTATCAATCAGGCGATCAAGGTGTTGCGATCCAATCTGGAAAGGGTCAATATTCCTTCCGAGATCCAGGGGCGCCCCAAGCATCTCTTCAGTATTTACATGAAGATGAAGCAGCAGAACAAGAAGTTGTCGGAGATATACGATCTTACGGCCATAAGGATTATCGTCGATACTATTAAAGACTGCTACGGGGCTCTCGGCGTGGTGCATACCATCTGGAGGCCGATACCGGGAAGGTTCAAAGATTTTATCGCCATGCCCAAACCCAATATGTATCAATCTCTTCATACCACGGTGGTGGGAGCCGAAAATGAATTGATTGAAATTCAGATACGCACCTGGGATATGCACCGAACCGCCGAGTATGGTATCGCCGCCCACTGGTACTACAAAGAAAAGCTCAAAGGAGAAGATCAGGAATTCATCAAGAAACTTTCCTGGTTAAGGCAGCTTCTGGAGTGGCAGCAAGATTCACGCGATGCCCTGGAGTTTGTAGAAAATATCAAACTGGACCTTTTTACGGATGAGGTCTTTGTTTTTACCCCCAAAGGAGATGTTATCGATCTGCCTTCAGGGGCCATACCCCTTGACTTTGCCTATCGTATCCATACCGATATCGGCAATAGGTGTGTCGGTTGCCGGGTAAGCGGCCGGCTCGTCCCCCTCGATTATATCCTCAAGACCGGTGATATCGTGGAGGTAATCACCAGTAAACAGGGAGCGCCGAGCCGGGATTGGCTGAAGATGGTAAAGACCTCCACGGCCAGAAACCGTATCCGGGCCTGGTTTAAAAAGGAGCGCCGGGAGGAGAATATCGAGAAGGGGCGGGAACTTCTGGAAAAAGAGCTCCGACGTCAGAGAACCGACTCTTCTCCATTGTTGAAAGAAAGCCTGATCAAAGATGTGGGCATCCGCTTCAATATTCATACTGCCGATGACCTGTATGCGGCGGTGGGGTACGGAGGCGTTAGTACAAACCAGGTTATCAGTCGTCTAAAGGAAGAGTATGCTAAAAGGCACGGTTCCGATGAGGAGCTGGTTTTACCGGAGTCAGGGAAGAGGGTGAGGAAGACTCCTCATGGAAGCCAGGGGGTGTGGATCCATGGATTGGACAATATTCTCACCCGCTTTGCCCGCTGTTGCAACCCGGTTCCCGGCGATGATATCCAGGGGGTGGTCACCGTGGGACGGGGGATATCGGTCCATCGAAAAGACTGTATAAATATCAGGGGTGATAGAATCGCTCCCGAGCGGCTTGTAGATGCTTCATGGATGGAGGTTCCCGATGCCCTTTATCCGGTAGAGATAGAGATCTCCGCTGCGGACAGGCCCAAGCTCCTTTCCGACATCGTATCCTCGATAAGTGAAAACAGAATAAATATTACCGCCGTAAAAGGCAAGACAGACAGGAATTATATATCAACCATCAATCTGACCTTGATGGTAAAAGACTACAATCATTTGCAGCAGGTAATAAACAATATCAAGAAGGTTGAGGATGTTATTACTGTTCGCCGCCATACATCCGCTTAGAAAAGAGGATTGAATCAGAGATGAGAGCAATCGTGCAGAGAGTTACCCATGCGCAAGTCAAGGTTGACGGCCGCACCATAGGGAAGATCGGCAGAGGGATGGTTATATTTATCGGTATAGCTGAAGACGATGGTCCCGAGGATATCAGATATCTGGCCGACAAAATACATTCATTGCGCATCTTTGAAGATGAGGCCGGCAAGATGAATCGTTCCGTCAGGGAGGACGGCGGGGGGCTGCTCTGTATCTCTCAATTTACCCTTTTCGGTGACTGCCGGAAGGGAAATCGGCCCAGCTTTACGGCGGCGGCAAGGCCGGAGAAAGCCAAGTCGGTTTATCTGGATTTCTGCGCTTGTTTGAAGGAGAAAGGACTGCACGTGGAGACCGGTCAATTTGGTGCCATGATGCAGGTGGAAGTGGATAACGACGGCCCGGTAACGATCATGCTTGATAGTAAAAAACTCTTCTGATCTGCCCCAAATCATTCAAGGCCATCTGGATAAGAATGAATTATAAACAGAACCAGGACGCGGATATATCGGCAAGATATGGCGGCGCCTCCCCAAGGTTGATTTTCAGGGTACGGCCGGGATCCAATAACGGAGTCACCCGATGGAACATTTCCAGGTTCCGTTGATGGTAAGAGAACAACCTTTTTCATAACTTCCTTGTAGGGGGAAAATATAGTACCGGGACTGCCCGGATAAATCCGGCTATAAAGGAAGTGAAACCATGGTTGAAGAACTAACTCGATGGGCCAACAAGATAAAGGAAAGAAGAAGGAGAAAGGAAGAGGCACCTTACATATTGGCGGAGTATTTTAACGGCGGTTTTATTTTTGATGAAGAGGTTGCGGGCGGGTTGGATATTACAATCGATGAACTCAAGAAACTCAGGAGCGATTATGATCGCTGATTAACTGATGATCTGATATTTCTATGACCGGAGCCTTGAATGGTTTTGTAAATTTATATAAAATAAAACCATTCATGTTATTATTATGGTTAGGTAACGGAGGGGGAGAAGAGATGAGACTAAAAGTACCTCGGGGTACCCGTGACCTTGTTCCCGATGAGATAAGAAGCTGGTACTATCTGGAGGAGAAACTGCATGAGGTTGCTCAAAATTATGGTTACGAGGAGATACGCACGCCTGTTTTTGAATATACCAAGGTTTTCTCACGCAGTGTAGGAGAAGATACGGATATTGTGGCCAAAGAGATGTACAGCTTCAAAGATAGGGGAGGAAGGGATATTGCCCTCAGGCCGGAAGGGACCGCGGCGATAGTGCGGGCTTATCTTGAGCATCGTTTCGACGCTCTGCCCCAACCGGTCAAGCTCTATTATTATGGCCCGATGTTTCGCCATGACAACCCCCAATTCGGACGCTACCGCCAGTTCTTTCAGTTCGGTGTGGAGTGCTTCGGGACAGAGCAGCCGGCTGCCGATGTGGAGGTTATATGTCTGGCCCGGGATTTTCTTGAGGCGATCAAGCTGGACAAGACCACTCTTCTTCTGAACAGCGTAGGCTGTCCTGCCTGTCGTCCGGTTTATCAGGAACGGTTGCTCGGTTATCTTGCTCCATACCGGGAAAAACTTTGTTCATTCTGCCGGGTTCGTTTTGAGAGTAACCCTTTAAGGATCCTCGATTGCAAGAAGGGATCATGCCGGGAATTATTTAGAGATGCTCCGGAGATTACTTTTAACCTCTGCGATGATTGCAAGGTTCATTTTGAGACGGTTCAGAATTACTTGATCAATCTCGGCGTAGATTTTAAGGTTGATCCGGGGCTGGTCCGGGGGCTCGATTATTATACCCGCACGGCATTTGAGTTCGTTACCGATAATTTGGGGGCGCAAAATTCAATCGGCGGAGGAGGACGCTACGATAATCTTGTAGAGGTTCTTGGCGGAGAACATACGCCGGCGGTGGGAGTGGCGATGGGGATAGACAGGATTTTGCTTCTACTTAAAGACCGTACCCCGGAAGGAGAGAATCGGGCCAGGGTATTTGTAAT
>JBASYW010000126.1:0-6555 GCA_049277715.1 Dethiobacteria bacterium
GCTTTTAACTCTGCAAGTTCAACCTCGTCCGTTTTTTCCCAATCAGATTCATCGTTATAACGTACATACAGGTCATCGGGTTTATAATAAATATGCACATTATGTTCAAGGATCGTACCCGTCAAACACCCCTCGGCAAAATTTCCTCTGAAGCTAAGAGAATCTTCTCCGGCATGCTCGTAGATATACAGAACATAGTTCTCATTCTTTTTCAGGTTTTCAAGAGCTTTTACGGTCAAGTTATAGGCAGGGGACCCCGGGGAGGCCGGCCGTAAAAATAGCAGATAGACCAGGGAGGCGATAATCAAAACGTTTAATGCCGATATGCCTACCCAGAAGAGATCGAGTTTTGGAAAACTGCGGTAATATATTTTCAGATTCATGGGCCCTGCCTCAAGTGTAAAGGATTGGATGATTATGGGTATGCTTGCACCGATTAAATAATGCGTATAAAAGAATAAAGATGGTAAAGGAGGGGGGATCAGAAGCCTTCTCCTTTGATAACCGCAAGGGGGAAGAGGCGGGCTACCTTGTGGGTGATGCCGATTTCTGCCAGGGTATCGATAACGGAATCTATATCTTTATAGGCCTGGGGAGCTTCATCCAGAAAGACGCGAAAATCACGTCCCATGATCAGTATATCTTTCATTTTCTGCTCCAGTTCTTTTACGCATATTTCTTTTTTGGCCGCGGAGCGAGAGAGCAGGCGGCCGGCTCCATGGTTGACTGAATTGAAGGTTGCGGATACCTTTTTGGTGCCGGTTACAATATATGAGGAGGTACCCATACTGCCCGGAATAATAGCCGGGTGTCCGGTAGAGAGGAATCCGGGTGGATTAAGCGGATGGCCGGGCGGGAGTGCACGTGTTGCACCCTTACGGTGAATCAATAGCTTTTTCCCATCAATCGTTTCAAATTTGGCGATATTATGGGCGACATCATAGACGATACCTAGGTCGTAATCGGTGTCTTTGCCGCCAAGAATATCGGCAAAAGCTTCCCGCACATCATGAGTAATCCATTGGCGGTTGCAGAAGGCGAAGTTCACTGCGCAGGCCATAGCCGCCAGGTATTTCTTTCCCTGAGGTGATTTTATGGGAACGGAGGCCAAGCCGGCGTTGGGTAACGGTATCTTCATGCGGGCCGCATCTTTCTTCATCGAGTCCGAGTAGTCGGTACAGATCTGATGGCCGAATCCCCGGCTGCCGGTATGAATAAGGACGGTGAGGTACCCTTTATGCAACCCCATCTTACCGGAAAAGTCCCGATCAAAAATCTCGGCGACATATCCTATTTCGATAAAGTGGTTTCCACCGCCGATGGTGGAAAGCTGATTGCTCCTTGAAATAGCCTTCTTGCTTACGGCTTTGAGGTCGGCGCCGGGGAATTTACCCTGTTCTTCAACTGATTCAATATCTTCCCTTCTGCCAATGCCCATCTTCAGCAGCGCAGGTACTCCATCGGTTACAACTGTATTTAAAATATCACCGATGTTTTTGGCATGCCTGCTTTGTTTGCCTATTCCGGTTGGAACTCTGGCCACTATCGCCTGCATAATTTTACGAAGTAATGGTTTGTCTATTTCTGCCGCCGGAATATTTGTTTTCAAGAGGCGGACGCCGCAATTGATGTCCATGCCTACCGCGCCGGAAGAAACCACTCCGTCTTCGGCATCCATGGCCATTACCCCGCCAATGGGCAGGCCAAATCCTCTGTGAATATCAGGCATCCCCAACACGTATTTGTAAACGCCCGGAAGGGACGCGGCATCCATAAGCTGGGTCAGGGTTTCTTTCTCATGGAAAGATCGGGCCATCTTCCTGGACAGATAGACTCTGGCCTCGACATGCATCTTATCCTGCTTGGGGATAACATAGCAGTTCTTACTTAAAGGCTGTAATATGGTCATATCAAATCTTCCTTCTATTGAATTTTGGATTTGTTATTATATCTGTTTGGAGAATATTAAATATCGGTGCAGTCATTTTTTACAAAAAGGTCGATCCGGTCTATCGTTTTCTGCAGGGTTTCAAATAGATCGTAACGTGTAAGATCAAAGTGAATCGGCGTAACGGAAATATAGCCTTCTTTGGTTGCACCCACATCGAACTCTTTTTCATTTTGCGTTTCAATGACATCGCCGGCCAGCCAATAATAGTGTTTGCCGCGCGGGTCAGTCCTCTTCTGGAAAGTGTTGCGGTAGCGACGGTCTCCTAAACGGGTAACACAGACACCTTTTATCTTCTCACAGGTGCCGGGTGGAACGTTGATATTGAGCAGCGTTCCCGGCGGGAGACCGGTTTCAATCAGCAGGGGGATGAGGTGACAGGCAAACTCGGCAGAGAAATCAAAACCGGATTCATCGGGATTGATCAGGGAGATGGCGATGGATGGTATTCCAAGGATAATCCCTTCTACAGCTGCCGATACGGTTCCGGAATATAGGATATCGGTTCCGAGGTTACTTCCCTGATTGATGCCGGAGATAACCAGCGAAGGTTTTTCCGGCAGGAGGGACTCAACCGCCAGTTTTACACAATCTGAAGGCGTGCCGTTTACTGACCATCCGGCCAATGCGGGGTTATGCAGATATCTGATTGGTTCTACACGAAGAGGCCGGTGCATGGTGATAGCATGCCCCACTGCACTCTGCTCATGATTTGGGGCCACGATCGATATCTCCATCTGGCGGCCGTAGATCTCAAATATTTTCTGGCTGAGAACCTGTATGCCTTCAGCATAAATACCATCATCATTGGTGATAAGGATAGAAATTTTAACCATAAAATAAACCACTCCGTTTTTCAAGATAGAAAAAAATTAATTATATTTTACCAGCTGCAATGCCCGCCGGCCGGCTTCGAAAATTACTTTCTCTTCATCTATGGTAACAAGTTTGCCGTCTTCCATCAATATTTTGCCATCCACGATGTTGAGCTCTACATCTGAACCCGCGGCGGAATATACGAGATGAGCTTCTATATTATGAGGAGGGCAGAGGTGAGGGAGGTTTTTGGTGATGCCGATGATGTCGGCACGATAACCCTCTTTGATCATTCCCAGCTTCGGTAAAAAAAGTGTCTCCGCTCCTCCTGTGGTTGCCAGCCGGAGGACTTTGGAGGCCGGCAGAAGAGAAGGGTCTTCCTCCAATCCTTTGGGAAGGAGGGCGGCAAGGCGCATCTCTTCAAACATATCAAGGTTATTGTTGCTGGCCGCGCCATCGGTGCCGATTCCTACTTTGATGCCCGCTTGAAGTATCTTGCCGAGCGGGGCGATTCCGCTTCCCAATTTCAGATTGCTTACGGGATTATGAGCAGCTCCGGCTTCTCCGGCGGCTAAAATGGCGATATCATGGGCATGGAGATGAACGCAATGAGCACAGATAACCCGGTGGCCTTTAAAGAGACCAACCTGATCAACCAGTTCTACGGGAGTAACTCCATGTTCTTTCAGGCAGTTTTCGACCTCACCCCTGCTTTCAGACATATGGATCTGTATGGGGAGGTTGACTTTTTCAGCCAGGGTGATTATTTCTTTTAAAAATTCAGGAGGGCAGGTGTAGGGTGCATGCGGACCAAGGGTTACGGTTATCCGTCCTCCCGCACCTTTATGCCAGTTTTCGATCAGTTCCCCGGTATCATGTAAGTCTTTTTCCAGTCGGCCGGTTATCCCCACTATCCCATGGGCAAGTACGGCCCGGATACCTGTTGTTTCAACAGCTTTGGCTACCTGTTCCATATAGAAGTACATATCTGTAAAGGTGGTCGTTCCGCTGCGGATCATCTCGGTAATACCGAGCATCGTTCCCCAGTAAATATCTTCCGCGGTGAGATGACTTTCGGCCGGCCATATCTTTTTCTCCAGCCATTCCTGCAGGGGCAGGTCATCGGCAAAACCTCTGAAGAGGGTCATGGCTACATGCCCATGGGTATTTACCATCCCCGGCATGATGATTAGCCCGGAGGCATCAATAATATTTGTAGCGGGCGGCAGTGCCAATCGAACCAATTCATCATCCGTTGTAGTGCCTTCTATGATGCGAATGATGAGGCCGTCGTTAATATAAATCGAGCCCTCAACAGTATTCCGATCATCATCCATGGTAACGATAGTGGCATTCCTTATAAAAAGAGATGACATATATTATACCTCCCTGTAAGCAGACTGATAAGCTAATAATGGCTATGATTCAGAGATATTTTCATTTATACGGATTATTTCATTATACTTATATATGCCCCTTTCGGTGATAAAACCATCAACAAGTTTTCCGGGTGTTACGTCAAAAGAAGGGTTGTATGCAGGAACACCTTCCGGAGCAATGAGCTTTTCTGCAAAGTGAGTCACCTCGTGCGGATCCCGTTTTTCGATTTTTATTTTGCTGCCGTCGTCCAGAGAGAAATCGAAAGTAGAGACAGGGGCGGCGATATAAAAAGGGATCCGGTGATAACGGGCGATGATTGCCAGTGCGTATGTTCCGATTTTGTTGGCCGTGTCCCCGTTAACGGCGATACGATCTGCTCCCACGACAATCAGATCAACTCTGCTCTCAGCCATAATCGCCGCGGCACAGCTGTCGGTAATCAGGGTTATATCGATACCTTCCTGCTGCAGTTCAAAAGCAGTCAGTATTGCACCTTGCAGATAGGGTCTTGTTTCGCATGCGTACACGGCAAGCTTTTTCCCGTCAAGGTACGCCGAGCGGATAACTCCCAATGCGGTTCCCCAGCCACCGGTGGCGAGAGCGCCGGCATTACAGTGGGTCAGTATTGTTGCTCCGTCGGGAACAAGCGTGGCGCCGTATTCCCCGATTTGTTTATTGGCCGCAATATCTTCGTGCATTATTGCTTTTGCTTCTTCAATCCATAACTCGGCAACAGAGGAGGGGGAGCTTGTTTTATTTATGGCCGCCCACATCCGCTTCAGGGCCCATTCCAAATTTACGGCGGTGGGGCGTGCTTCTCCAATGCAAAGGTAGGCGTTCTTCATCCTCGCCCGGAAATTTTCTTCCGTAATCCCCGGTTCTGAAACGAGAGAGAGGGCTTCCAGGGCCAGTCCAAATGCACCACATATTCCAATGGCGGGAGCGCCTCTGACGATCATCGTACTTATCGCCCGGGCAATATCATCTGCGCCCCGGCAATGATGATAAAGAATTCGGTGAGGGAGAACTCTCTGATCCAGTAGCTTTAACGTCCGGGTTTTCTCATCCCAAATTATTGGCTGCATATAGTCAATCCAACTCCATTATTTTTCACCGATAACCTTGCCCTTTATCTTAAAATATTTACCGGCGGATGAGCAGAGACACTCGGTATGCTCAGGAGTGTTGACGATGGACAACAGAAAGAGCTTACCAATTCTTTTACCATGTATCTCCATCACTTCCAGAACTTCCTCATGGCTGAGGATATCCGGAGATATTCCCGCCGCATAGTTGGTAACCAGTGCCACGGTCGCATAGCAGAGTCCGGCTTCACGTGCCAGCACAACTTCGGGAACATTGGTCATGCCGACCAGGTCACCTCCCAGATGCCTGTAGGCCCGTATCTCTGCGGGGGTTTCAAAACGGGGCCCCTCCGTGGCAACGTAGGTACCCTGATCAAAGTAGGTATACCCGGCTTTCCGGCATTCATCAATCAGCAACCGGCGCAGCACGGGGCAATATGGTTCTGTAAAATCGGTATGTACAACGGGGGAGTTGTCGCCGTCATAGAAAGTGGAGGGACGTCTACCGGTCTGATCGATAAATTGATCGATAATTACAATTGAGCCGGGAGGCATCTTTCGGTTCAAAGAGCCCACAGCCGCAGTGGCAAATACTTTTTCCACGCCGACAAACTTCAGGGCGGCAATGTTTGCACGGTAATTGATGAGGTGAGGAGGAACGCTGTGTTTGCTGCCATGTCGCGGCAAGAAAAAAACTTCGGAATTATTTACCGTCGCCTTCCGGATTTTTGTCTCGCCATAGATAGTTGAAACTTTAAGTATTTCTACGTTATCAAGAAATTCCAGACTGTAAAGACCGGTTCCCCCGATAAGGGCAATTTTAAGGGACAATGAGACTGGCCTCCTGTTTATAGACAGATGATCGAGATAATAATGTACTTGGAATTATCAGTTCGCCGACAGGGTTTAAAAATCCTGCATGTTAAAGGTTACTTAACCAATTTTTGGGTGGCAAGAAAATAGAGCGATGCTTGGTTACGGTGTCCCAAAAAACGGTGGATAACCCCTAGCTCAAAAGTAATAAGCGGTTCATTGGGATTCAGACGATATGCCTTCTCCAGATAATTCAAGGAATCATCCCATTTTCTTAGATAGCCCGAGGCTTTGCCCAGATAAAAAAACGCCTCCCAATCATCGGGGATGACTTCCAACACCTTCATGAACATCTTTATGGCTCTCTCATAAAATGTCATATTGTACAAGACGGCGCCCTGATTGAAATATGCTTCATCCAGCCCGGGATCCGCCCCGGTGGCTTTGTTGAAATTATCCAGGGCCCACTGATATTTTCCCTGATCGGCATAGATACTGCCGATAGTGTTATAG